>CAIQEX010000638.1 GCA_903870955.1 uncultured beta proteobacterium | reverse complement strand
GACGAACCCATGGCCGGCATGAACGTCGAGGAGAAGCAGGACATGAGCCGCTTCGTGCTCGATGTCAACGACGAATTCGGCACCACCGTGGTCCTGATCGAGCACGACATGGGCGTCGTGATGGACATCTCCGACCGCGTGGTGGTGCTCGACTACGGCAAAAAAATTGGCGACGGCACACCCGACGAAGTACGCAACAACGAAGACGTGATCAGTGCCTACCTTGGCACCAGTCATTAAGGAATCACAGAATGGCTTTCTTTCTTGAAACTCTACTGGGCGGTCTGATGGCCGGCATGCTGTATTCGCTGGTGGCGCTGGGCTTTGTGCTGATTTACAAGGCCTCTGGCGTTTTCAACTTCGCGCAGGGCGCCATGGTGCTGTTCGCAGCGCTGGCGATGGCGCGCTTCTCGGAGTGGATTCCTGCGCTCGGCATTACCGACTTTTATGTGGTCAACCTGTTGGCCTTCATTGCCGCCGGCGTGGTGATGTTTATGGTGGCCTGGATCATCGAGCGTCTGGTGTTGCGCCATCTGGTTAACCAGGAGGGCACCACGCTGCTGATGGCTACCTTGGGCATCACCTATTTCCTGGAAGGCATGGGGCAATCGCTGTTTGGCAGCAGCATCTACAAGATTGACATCGGCATGCCCAAGGACCCGGTGATGATTCTTGAAAGCACCTTCCAGGGCGGCATCCTGATCAACAAGGAAGACTTTTACGCCGCCATTATTGCTGCGGTTCTGGTGGCCATGCTAAGCCTGTTCTTCCAGAAGACGGGCACCGGTCGAGCCCTGCGCGCCGTGGCGGATGACCACCAGGCGGCGCAAAGCATTGGGATTCCACTGAACCGTATCTGGGTCATTGTCTGGTGTGTGGCCGGTGTGGTGGCGTTGGTAGCCGGAATGATATGGGGCAGCAAATTGGGCGTGCAGTTTTCGCTGACGACCGTGGCGTTGCGTGCTCTGCCTGTGGTGATTCTGGGCGGCCTGACGTCGGTACCCGGTGCCATTGTGGGTGGTCTCATCATTGGTGTTGGAGAGAAGCTGTCCGAGGTGTACCTGGGGCCATTTGTCGGTGGCGGTATTGAAATCTGGTTTGCCTATGTGTTGGCGCTCGGGTTCCTGCTGATCCGGCCCCAAGGCCTGTTCGGCGAAAAAATTATTGACCGCGTTTGAGAGATAAAAAATGTTTTACAGAGAAAACGGCCAATTCAAAACCACCTACCGCGCGGATCAGCAGATTCTGCCGATCCTGCAGGACCGCATTGCCATGCTGCTGCTGTTGGTGGTGGGCTTTGCGGTGGTCCCCATGCTGGCCAGCGACTACATCTTCCGCGCCATCCTGATTCCCTTTCTGATCTTCTCGCTGGCGGCCATCGGGGTGAATATTCTGGTCGGTTACTGCGGTCAAATTTCGTTGGGTTCCGGTGCCTTCATGGCGGTGGGTGCCTATGCGGCATACAACTTTTTTGTGCGTATTGACGGCATGCCTTTGATCGTCGCGTTGGTTTTGGGCGGCGTTTGTGCCATGTTGTTTGGCATGCTTTTTGGCCTGCCCAGTTTACGGGTCAAGGGCTTGTACCTGGCAGTGGCCACTCTGGCGGCGCAGTTTTTTGCCGATTGGCTTTTTTTGCGCGTGCAGTGGTTTACCAATAACTCATCGTCGGGTTCGGTGTCCGTCAACAACCTGCAGGTGTTTGGGCTTTCGCTGGAGAGCCCGGTGGCCAAATACTGGTTTTGTCTGGTGATGTTGGCGGTGATTGCGCTTCTGGCCAAGAACCTGGTGCGCGGTGCAGTCGGTCGTGAATGGATGGCCATCCGCGACATGGATGTGGCCGCCGCGGTGATTGGCATTCGCCCGATGTACGCCAAGCTCAGCGCTTTTGCGGTCAGTTCCTTTATCGTGGGCTTGGCCGGTGGTCTGTGGGCATTTATTTATCTGGGTGCCTGGGAGCCGGCCGCTTTTTCCGTGGACCAGTCTTTCAAGATGCTGTTCATGGTCATCATCGGCGGCATGGGTTCCATCATGGGCAGCTTCTTTGGTGCCGCCTTCATTGTCGTGCTGCCGATTGCCCTGAATTTATTCTTGCCGGCGATTGCCGGACTGTTCGGCTTTGAGATATCCACCGCCAGTGTTTCGCATGCCGAATTGATGGTGTTTGGCGGCCTGATTGTCTGGTTCCTGATCGTGGAGCCCCATGGTCTGGCCAAACTCTGGGCCATTGGCAAACAGAAGTTGCGCCTATGGCCGTTCCCCCATTAGTTTTTGTTTTTTCCAAGCGTCCCGAACTATTTTTTCCCGTGCTTCAACAAACCAACTTTAGGAGAGACTTATGAAGCTTTATTCCCTCGCCCGCTCCGCCGCCTTGATGGTGGCTGTTGCTTCCACCCTGGCAGCGCCTAGCGCCTTTGCCCAGGCCAAGGAACAGTTCTTTCCGTTGCTGTCCTACCGGACAGGACCCTATGCGCCCAATGGGGTGCCATGGGCCAACGGCAAGCAGGATTACCTCAAAATGATCAATGCCCGCGATGGCGGTGTAAACGGTGTCAAGCTCACCTTTGAAGAGTGTGAAACCGGTTACGCCACGGACCGCGGTGTGGAATGCTACGAGCGCCTGAAGAGCAAGCCCGGCGTGGCGCTGTTTGACCCGCAAGCGACGGGCATTACTTTCGCGCTGACCGAAAAGGTCGTAAACGACAAAGTGCCCCTGGTTACCCTGGGTTATGGCCTTTCTGTGGCGCAGGAC
The DNA here is from genome assembly GCA_903870955.1 of uncultured beta proteobacterium. Taxonomy (GTDB): domain Bacteria; phylum Pseudomonadota; class Gammaproteobacteria; order Burkholderiales; family Burkholderiaceae_C; genus Allorhodoferax. The sequence continues at coordinate 3,351 of CAIQEX010000638.1, read as the reverse complement.
GGCCAGGCCTTCAAGTGGAATTTTCCGCTGATGGGCAGCTACTGGACCGGTGCCGACATCCTGATTCAGCACCTGGGTAAAAAAGAAGGTGGTCTGGAAAAACTCAAGGGGAAGAAGATCACCTTGGTCTATCACGACAGTCCGTTTGGAAAAGAGCCGATTCCATTGCTGGAAGAACGCGCGCGCCAACTTGGCTTTGACTTGGCCAAAATTCCTGTGACGGCACCTGGCGTGGACCAGAAGGCTGCCTGGTTGCAAGTGCGCCAGAACCGACCTGACTACGTCCTGTTGTGGGGCTGGGGTGTGATGAATTCCACCGCCCTCAAGGAAGCGCAAGCCACGGGTTTCCCACGCGACAAGATGTATGGCGTGTGGTGGGCCGGTGCTGAGCCGGACGTGAAGGACGTGGGTGAAGGTGCCAAGGGCTATAACGCGCTGGCTTTGAACACTTCGGGCACCCAGCCCAAGGTGATCCAGGACATCCTGAAATTCGTCCACGACAAGGGTCAGGGCACTGGTCCGAAAGATGAAGTGGGTCAGGTGCTGTACACCCGCGGCGTAATCATCCAGGCCTTGGGCGTGGAAGCTGTGCGCCGTGCGCAAGAGCGCTACGGCAAAGGCAAGGTCATGACCGGCGAGCAAGTGCGCTGGGGTCTGGAAAACCTGGCACTCGATGACAAGAAGCTGGCCACGCTGGGTCTGACCGGAGTGATCCGCCCCATCAGCACCAGCTGTGCTGACCACATGGGTTCCACTTGGGCCCGCGTGCAGACCTGGGACGGCGCCAAGTGGAACGTAGGGGCTGACTGGTACCAGGCCGATGAGCAAATCATCAAGCCCATGGTCAAAGCCGGTGCCGACAAGTACCTGGGCGACAAGAAGCTGACACGTCGCGATCCGTCCGACTGCCAGAGTTAGCACACCGTTGGTGGCCCGCAAGGGCTGCCAATTGAAAGAGTCGCTTGGCGGGTCTTTCAATTGGTCTCTATGGAAATTTGCACTATGAGTGAACCCAAAAACATTGTTTTGAACGTGAATGGCATTGAAGTCATTTACAACCACGTCATCCTGGTGCTCAAGGGTGTGTCGCTGCAGGTTCCAGAGGGGGGCATCGTGGCCATTCTGGGAGGCAATGGTGCGGGTAAGACCACCACCTTGCGCGCTGTCTCCAATTTGCTCGCCGGTGAGCGCGGCGAGGTCACCAAAGGCTCGATCGAGCTGCGCGGTGAGCGGATTGAAAACCTGTCGCCGGCCGATCTGGTCAAGCGTGGCGTGGTGCAGGTGATGGAAGGGCGGCACTGCTTCGCCCACCTGACGATTGAAGAAAACCTGCTGACCGGCGGTTACACCCGCAAGAGCAAGGCCGAGATCGACGCCAATTTGGAAAAGGTTTACAACTATTTTCCACGTCTAAAAACACGGCGTACCAGCCAAGCCGCCTATACGTCCGGTGGTGAGCAACAGATGTGCGCCATTGGCCGAGCGCTGATGACCAATCCCAGCATGGTGTTGCTCGACGAGCCTTCCATGGGGCTGGCGCCGCAGATTGTGGAGGAAGTGTTCGAGATTGTGAAAGACCTCAACGCCAAGGAAAAGGTCACCTTTTTGCTGGCTGAACAGAACACCAACATGGCCCTCAAGTACGCCGACTACGGCTACATCATGGAATCCGGGCGGGTGGTGATGGACGGTGCGGCGGCGGACCTGCGCAGCAATGAAGACGTGAAAGAGTTTTATCTGGGTGTCGGCGGTGGTGAGCGCAAGAGCTTCAAGGATGTCAAAAGCTATAAGCGCCGCAAGCGTTGGTTGGCATAGATGGGCACACCCCCGTCCAGGCTCACTGCGTGTAGCCTGTTCCCCCCTCGCCGGGGGCAACACCAGCGGCCCGGCAAAGCCGGTTCCGCGGTGTTTTTGGAAGGTTGGCTCGCTTTGCTTGGCCACCCGCGCATCGATTGATTAAGGAGATATCGGCTGTGGCCCCATTTTTTGATTCACTGGAAACCCGCGACTCACAGACGCGCGAAGCCGCACTGCTGGCCGCTTTGCCTGCCCAGATCGCCCAAGCCAAACAGTCGTCGTCGGCCTTTGCGACTTTGCTGACGGATGTCGATCCGACCCGGATCACCAGCCGTGCGGCGTTGGCCAAACTGCCGGTGATCCGCAAATCCGAGTTGCAGGAGCGCCAGCAGGCTGCACGCGCTGCGGGGGGCAATGTGTTTGGTGGCTTCAGCGCCATTGGTTATGGCGCAAAGATGCCGAGGGTGTTCGCCAGTCCAGGGCCCATTTATGAGCCCGAAGGTACGGCCAAAGACTACTGGCGCATGGCGCGGGCCATCTATGCAGCGGGCTTCCGGCCGGGCGAGTTGATTCATAACTCCTTCAGCTACCACTTCGTACCGGCCGGCTCGATGATGGAAACCGGTGCCCACGCCATGGGCTGCAGCGTGTTTCCTGGAGGCACCGGCCAAACCGAGCAGCAGGTTCAGGCCATGCGCGAATTGCAACCGGCCGGCTATATCGGCACGCCCAGCTTTTTGAAGATCATTGTCGAAAAAGCCGAAGAACTGGGTCTGACATTGCCGAGCGTAAAGAAGGCCATGTTCGGTGGCGAGGCCTATCCGCCCTCGCTGCGCGACTGGTTCACCGCCCACGGCATTGCCGGATACCAGTGCTATGCCACGGCTGACTTGGGCTTGATCGCCTATGAAACCGAGGCGCGCGAAGGCCTGGTGTTGGACGAAGGGGTCATTGTGGAAATCGTGCGTCCCGGTACGGGTGACCCGGTGGCTGAAGGTGAAGTGGGCGAATTGGTGGTGACTACGCTCAACCCCGATTACCCGCTGATTCGATTTGGCACGGGCGACCTGTCGGCCGTGTTACCGGGCTCTTGCCCGACTGGTCGCACCAACACCCGGATCAAGGGCTGGATGGGCCGGGCCGATCAGACCACCAAGATTCGCGGCATGTTTGTGCATCCCAAGCAGGTGGATGAGGTCGTCAAGCGCTTTCCAGAACTCCAGCGCGCACGTCTGGTGGTGAGTGGTGAGATGGCCAACGATGTGATGACACTGAAGGTGGAGTCGGCCTCTAACGACGCTGCGCTGACCGCCCGTGTCGGTGAAGCGATTCGCGATATCACCAAACTGCGCGGCGCGGTGGAGTTTCACGCCCCCGGTTCACTGCCGAACGATGGCAAGGTGATTGACGATATCCGCAGCTACAAATAGTTCCATCTTGAAATCAAACGGGCACTTTGTCAGCCCGCCCGACTGCAGGATGGAACGGGGCCATCGCCGGTTTTACCTCCGGGCCGCCCCAAGGGAAAAGGCGCCTCCTCGGGGGCAGGGCGCT
>CAIQEX010000637.1 GCA_903870955.1 uncultured beta proteobacterium | reverse complement strand
GTTCACTGGAAGGTGGCCTCAAGTTCTATGTGGGTGCAGGAAATATGGAAGATGACGGTGGCTATGCCGCAAAGGTATTGGCCGAACACAGCCGCTTGCAACAAGTGGCTGCCGGTCGGTCCGTTCCGACCATCAACCCGCCTGCTAACGTTCCAGTCAAGGCACCCTTGGTAGATAAGCCAGTAACCGGAACGGTTGCAAGCCTTTTCAGTTCCTGATCGCACTCAGTTAAACTCACCCCGCACGCGACTGGCGATAGGCCCCGGACCACACAGTGGTACCGGGGTTGATGTGGGACACCACAGGGGAGCGTTGCCGCACGATGGTTATAAGTCGCTGCGATTAGCCGTTCGCCTGGGCAGCCCTGTGTTTCGTCAACCTTCACAGGCCCAATGTCTTAAAGGACTGCCATGTACGACCGCAATATCCTCGTTGAACAAACCGACCCTGAGCTTTGGAAAGCCATCCTGGCAGAAAATGCGCGCCAGGAACACCATATAGAACTGATCGCCAGCGAAAACTACGCCTCCCCCGCTGTCATGGCGGCCCAGGGCAGTCAGCTAACCAATAAATATGCTGAGGGCTACCCCGGCAAGCGCTATTACGGTGGCTGCGAGTTTGTCGATGTCGCCGAGCAATTGGCCCTCGACCGCGTCAAACAACTTTTTGGCGCTGAAGCGGCCAATGTGCAAGCGCACTGCGGCGCATCTGCGAACGAAGCCGTATTCCTGGCTTTCTTGAAACCCGGCGACACCATCATGGGCATGAGTTTGGCCGAAGGTGGCCACCTGACCCACGGCATGCCACTGAATATGAGTGGCAAATGGTTTAACGTGGTCAGCTATGGCCTTGACGCCAACGAAGCCATTGATTACGACGCCATGGAGCGCCGTGCCCATGAAACCAAGCCCAAGCTGATCATCGCCGGTGCCTCTGCCTACAGCCTGCATATCGACTTTGCGCGCTTTGCCAAGGTGGCTAAAGACGTCGGCGCCATCTTCATGGTCGACATGGCCCACTATGCCGGCCTGATCGCCGCGGGCGTTTACCCCAACCCGGTCCCGCATGCCGACATCGTCACCTCCACCACCCACAAGAGCCTTCGCGGCCCGCGCGGTGGCATCATTTTGATGAAGGCAGAGTTTGAGAAAGCGATCAACAGCGCCATCTTCCCCGGCCTGCAAGGTGGCCCGCTTATGCACGTGATTGCAGCCAAGGCCGTCGCCTTCAAGGAAGCGCTGGAACCTGGTTTCAAGGTATATCAGCAGCAAGTGCTGAAGAACGCCCAGATCGTTGCCGAAACCCTGACCCAGCGCGGTCTGCGTATCGTCAGCGGCGGAACCCAGAGCCACGTCATGCTGGTGGACTTGCGGTCGAAGGGCATTACCGGCAAGGAAGCGGAGGCCGTGCTGGGCAGCGCCCACATGACCATCAACAAGAACGCCATCCCTAACGACCCGGAAAAACCCATGGTCACCAGCGGCGTGCGCATTGGTACCCCCGCCATGACCACGCGTGGCTTCAAGGACGAAGAAGCCCGCATGACCGCCAATCTGGTCGCCGACGTGCTCGACAATCCGCGCGACGCGGCCAACATTGAAGCCGTGCGCACCAAGGTTCATGCGTTGACCTCACGCTTCCCGGTCTACAAATAAAATTGGATAGCAAACGATGAAGTGTCCCTTTTGCAGTCATCAGGAGACCCAGGTCGTTGAGACCCGGGTCTCGGAAGACGGGGACTTCATCCGTAGACGTCGCCAGTGCGGATCCTGCGAGAAGCGCTTTACCACCTACGAACGCCCCGATGTCAACTTCCCTTCCATCGTCAAAAAGGATGGAAGGCGCATCGAGTTCGAACGCGCCAAGCTCATTGCTTCCATGAAACTGGCTCTGCGCAAACGGCCGGTCAGCACCGAACAGGTCGATGCTGCGATTGAACGCATTGAAGAAAAACTTTTGAGCCTGGGTCTGCGTGAAGTGCAGTCCACTCGCATCGGCGAACTGGTCATGCGGGAACTAAAAAAGCTCGACAAGGTTGCCTATGTGCGGTTTGCCAGCGTGTACCGCAATTTTGAAGACATCGATGAGTTCAGACTACTAGTCGATGAGGTGAGCAAGTAACCGTCGTCTCCAGTTTGAACGGATCGTTCAAATCGCACTGGGGTCCGACGTCCAATCTGGAAAATATTCGCCGCATTTATGTCAATCGGCATAGGGGGCAGCCATTATTGACTGCGCCCCTGCCACACCACCCGGCATGCGGGTCCGCACCGGGCGGTTC
>CAIQEX010000636.1 GCA_903870955.1 uncultured beta proteobacterium | reverse complement strand
GGGGCGGCCCGGCGCCGGGTTTAATTGCCCCCACGCTTCTCGCTGCGCGTAGTGCGCTGTCCCCTCAGGGGGCTAACCCGGCTTGGGGCGGCCCGGCGCCGGGTTGATAAGCCCCCCACGGTGCGTTTCATTGCCACATCGGCCCTGAACGCGAAGACCCAGCCGCTGACAGTGCTCAAGGCACGGCAAGGCGGGCCGACAAAGTGCAGGGTCGATTTGGCGATGAAACTATTGGGCGACCCAGCCGCCGTCCATATTCCAGGCCACGCCGCGAATATTGTTGGCCGCCTCGGAGCAGAAGAACACCGCCAATGCGCCCAACTCTTCGGTGGTGGTGAACTGCTTGGAAGGTTCCTTCTCACCCAATAGCAGACCCTTGGCGTCTTCATTGGAAATATTCAGCGCCGCAGCCTTGGCGTCGACCTGTTTTTGAACCAGCGGGGTCAGCACCCAGCCGGGGCAGATGGCATTGCAGGTCACGCCCGAAGTGGCATTTTCCAGGGCGGTCACCTTGGTCAACCCCACGACGCCATGTTTGGCCGCCACATAGGCAGATTTTTCCGCCGAACCAACCAGACCATGCACCGAGGCGACGTTGATGATGCGGCCCCAATTTCTTGCCAGCATGCCGGGCAGTGCCACGCGTGTGGCGTGAAAAGCACTGGAAAGGTTGATGGCGATGATGGCGTCCCAGCGCTCGATAGGGAAGTTTTCGATACGCGCTACGTGCTGGATGCCCGCGTTATTGACCAGAATATCGACGCCACCAAAGGTCTTGGTCGCGAATTGCAGCATGTCGTCGATCTCAGCGGGTTTGCTCATGTCGGCACCGTGGTAGGCCACCTGTACGCCCAGCGCCGCCACTTCTGCCTTGGGTCCTTCGGCATCGCCAAACCCGTTCAGCACGATGTTGGCACCTTGCGCTGCCAACGACTTTGCGATTCCCAGCCCGATGCCACTTGTGGAGCCAGTAACGAGGGCAGTTTTACCTTTCAACATGGGAGATTCCTTCTAAGTAGAGATGTGGTTTGAATTAGGATAAGCCATTATCAAACACTGAGCTTTTGAATGTCTGACCCGACGCTGAAATTCATTACCTGTCCCTCCCGTGCGACCCAAAACGCCCATCGTATGGCGTACTGGCAATGGGGCGATGCAAACGCCGCGCACACCGTGGTGTGTGTCCATGGACTGACGCGGCAGGGGCGGGACTTTGACGTACTGGCGCAGGCACTGGTCGATCGCGCGCCGGGCCCGATTCGCGTAATCTGCCCCGATGTGGCCGGGCGCGGCGGGAGCGACTGGTTGGCTGATCCGCAGTCTTATGCCATTCCCCATTACGTGGGCGACATGCTGGCGTTGCTGACAGAGCTCAAACCCCAAACGCTGGACTGGGTGGGCACCAGTATGGGCGGGCTGATCGGTATTGCCGTTAGTGTTCATGCACAGGCTGTGGGTGCTAGCGTGCGCCGCCTGGTGCTCAACGATGTGGGGCCGGTGCTGGAGTGGGAATCCCTGCTGCGCATTGGCAATTACCTTGGCAAAGACATGCATTTTGATTCGCTGCAGCAGGCGGCGGATGCCTTGTCCATCATCGCCAGCAGTTTTGGGCCGCACACGCCAGAGCAATGGATGGAGTTGACGCGTCACATGGTCAAGCCCGACCCTGCGGGTGGCGTCGTGCTGCATTACGACCCGGCCATCGCCTTGCCTTTTAAGGAGATTACCCAGGAGCTTGCCTTGCAGGGGGAAGCGGCGATCTGGGGCTTGTACGACGCAATCACGGCGCAAACCTTGCTGGTGCGCGGTGCGGACTCGGATTTGTTGTCCCGCGAGACGGCCTCTTTGATGACGCAGCGCGGCCCCAAAGCGCGTCTGGTGGAGTTCGCTGGCGTGGGGCACGCGCCGACTTTTGTGGCTAAGGACCAGGTCGATGTCGTGGCCTCATTTTTGCTTGACTGATCGCGTCACCTTTTTCGACTATTTTCATGAAAAGTTCTTCTGCCGAACAAGGCAGTTTGGCCCCTCCCGCGGTGCTTGCAGTCACCGCGCAAGGTCTGCCTGAACAGGCAGGTGCGCTGACGCGGGCCCGTGCCTTTGCCGAGCCACTGTTGACCAGCGAGACGCTGGATACCGGCGAGAACATCCTGGCGCATGCCGATGCCGTGGCAGACATTCTCAGGCGCATAGGCGGCTCGGAGGCGATGCAGGCCGCGTGCTATCTGGTCTACGCCTGCGACCATCTGAACAAGCCCAACGAGGTGATTTCCAAGGCCTTTGGCGAGAGTTTTGCAAATCTGGCGCTGGAAACCACCAAGCTGGTACGGGTGCAGCGCATGGCGCGCATTGCACAGAATTCGGCGTCGCATGCGGGCGGCAACGCACCCATGGCCCAGACGGCGGCCGCGCAAACCGAGAGCGTGCGCAAGATGCTGCTGGCATTTTCCCGCGACTTGCGCGTGGTCATGTTGCGCTTGGCGTCTCGGCTGCAAACCTTGCGCTTTTTCGCTGCCAGCAAGATTCCCGTGCCGCCGGGTCTGGCCAAAGAGTCCCTCCAGGTATTTGCGCCACTGGCCAACCGTTTGGGCATTTGGGAAATCAAGTGGGAACTGGAAGACCTGTCATTCCGTTTTCTGGAGCCCGAGACCTACCGTCAGATTGCCACGCTTCTGGATGAAAAGCGCACCGAACGTGAAGCATCGATAGAAGCCTTGCGCATGCAGTTGGTGGAGGACCTTGCGGCGCAGGGTGTGGCTGCCAAGGTGCAGGGTCGTCCCAAGCACATTTACAGCATTGTCAAGAAAATGCGCGGCAAGTCGCTGGGGTTTGAGCAGGTGTATGACATCCGGGCTCTGCGCATCGTGTTACCCACGGTGCCCGACTGCTATGCAGCCTTGGCTTGGGTACATAGCCATTTCACGCCCATCAGCGAAGAGTTTGACGATTACATCGCGCGTCCCAAATCCAACGGCTACCAGTCGCTTCACACCGTGGTTCGGGACCTGAGCGGCAAGCCGATTGAGGTGCAGTTGCGCACGCAGGCCATGCATGACCACGCGGAGACCGGCGTGGCTGCGCATTGGGCCTACAAGGAGGCGGGAACCAAGGGTTACGCGGGCGTGAACGCGAGCAGCGAATATGACGCCAAAATCGCTGTTCTGCGCCAACTGCTTGCCTGGGAGCGCGACCTGTCAGGGTCGGTAGAGCCGGGGCAGGGTGGCGCGGCGCAGGACGCCCGTGTGCTGGATGACCGCATCTATGTGCTGACGCCCGACGCAGCGGTGGTTGAATTGCCTCAAGGCGCGACCGCAGTGGATTTTGCCTACAGCGTGCACACCAGTCTGGGGCACCGCTGCCGGGGTGCCCGTATCGATGGCCAGATGGTGCCGTTGAACACGCACTTGAAAAACGGCCAGACCGTGGAAGTGACCACGGTCAAGGAAGGCGGCCCTTCACGCGATTGGTTGAACCCTGAACTGGGCTTTCTGGCTAGCCACCGTGCGCGCGCCAAAGTACGTGCCTGGTTCAACGCGCTGGCCATGGGCGAAACCCTCGCCAAGGGACGTGAGGCCGTCGAAAAGCTGCTGCAGCGGGAGGGCAAGACGGCGGTCAAGTTGGACGATCTGGCAGCGCAACTAGGCTTCAATTCGGCAGACGATTTGTTTGAAGTGGTGGGCAAGGATGAATTCTCTTTGCGCAACATCGAGATCTTGTTGCGTCCGCCAGAACCTGCGCCCGACCAGAACGAGGTGCCGCAACTGAAGAAGCCCAGCACGTCCCGCTCTGGCGGCAAGGGTGGGGTGCTCGTGGTGGGCGTTGATTCCTTGATGACCCAACTGGCGAATTGCTGCAAGCCGGCACCGCCAGACCTAATCACCGGTTTTGTGACGCGTGGCAAGGGCGTCAGCGTGCACCGCTCTGACTGTTCGAACCTGCGCAACATGGTTCAGCGCAGCGGCGACCGTTGTATTGATGTGGCCTGGGGCAGTGCGCCGGGTAAGGATGGCAGTGTCTACCCGGTCGACGTGACCATCGAAGCCCATGACCGGCAGGGCTTGTTGCGCGATATTTCTGAGGTGTTTACCAAGGAGAAGATGAACGTGATTGGCGTGCAGACGCAGTCAATCAAGGGGACGGCTTGGATGACGTTTACGGTAGAAGTTTCGGAGTCGGGGCGACTGGCGAAGGTGTTGGGGATTGTGGGTGAATTGGGTGGGGTTAGGTCGGCGCGGCGTAGGTAGTTTTTTTCTGCCTCGATTTTTTTTAGGCAGATATCTTTTTTACTCTTCGACCTTTTTTTACTCCCCCATCCCCCAGCCCCTTACCCCCCGTCGGGGC
>CAIQEX010000635.1 GCA_903870955.1 uncultured beta proteobacterium | reverse complement strand
GGCGGCAAAGACCGTGTGGTGATGTTGCCGCGTTCGTTGATGCCCGCACTGCGGATGCAGGCCTTGGCAGCGCGCGACCAGTGGGAGGCAGATCGTCAGGCGCAACGTGGTGGGGTTGAGGTGCCCCATGCACTGGATGCCAAATATCCCAAGGTCGGCCACACGTGGGGATGGTTCTGGCTGTTCCCTTCTCCAACGCTGTCGACTGACCCACGCAGCGGTGTCGAGCGGCGACACCATTTGTACGAAGACCGCGTGCAACGGGCAATCAGGCGGGCTTTGCCACTTACCGGTATTTTCAAGCCAGTTACGGTGCACACGTTGCGCCACCGCTTTGCCACACATTTGCTGCAGGCGGGCACGGACATCCGCACGGTGCAAGAGTTGCTCGGTCACAGCGATGTGTCTACCACCATGATTTACACGCATGTACTCAAAGTCGCTGCCGGGGGTACTACCAGCCCGCTGGATGCGCTGCAGTTCGCTGCATAAAGAGTGCACTGCTCGGGCGACACATTCCCATGCACACCATCCACTTCAACAAGGGCCGTGGCGCGCTGTCCAATACAGGTTCGCGCTTTGACGCTTTCACGCGTGAGGCACTGGCGCCGGAGCAGCAGGATTGGCCGGGCGACGATGCCGCAGATGGCGATGAACCGGCACGGCCCAAGACGGTGGTGGTGCAGCGCATGGCGCGCAACATCATCAGCCGCAACCAGTCGCCCGACATCGGCTTTGAGCAAAGCATCAACCCCTATCAAGGTTGCGAGCATGGCTGCGTGTATTGCTATGCCCGACCCACGCACGCCTACCTGGGTCTGTCGCCGGGTCTTGATTTTGAAACGCAAATTTTCGCCAAGAGCAATGCAGCCACCTTGTTGCGTGCCGAGTTGGCCAAGCCTGGTTACAAGCCAGCCCTGATCGTGTTGGGTGCCAACACCGACCCTTACCAACCCATCGAACGCAAACTGGGCATTACGCGCGCGCTGCTGGAGGTGCTGGCTGAGTGGCAGTTGCCAATCGGCATCATCACCAAGAACGCCTTGGTCACGCGCGACTTGGACATCCTTAGCAGCATGGCCGCCAAAGGCTTGGTGCATGTCAGCATTTCACTGACCACGCTGGACCATGCCCTGGCGCGCAAGCTGGACCCACGTGCCAGTTCGCCGACCAGCCGACTGCAGGCCATGCAGACGTTGTCGCAGGCGGGAGTTCCAGTGGCGGTGTTTGCCTCGCCCATGATTCCGGCCATCAACGATGTGGAGATGGAGAAGATTTTGCAGGCTGCCGCAGAGGCCGGTGCCCGCTACGCCAGCTATGTGCTGCTGCGCCTGCCGCTGGAAGTGCGCGACCTGTTTGTGCAATGGCTGGAGCAGCATTTTCCCCTGCGGGCCGCGCATGTGATGCACCGCGTGCAGGAGATGCGTGGTGGAAATATTGAAACCAGCGCTGGGCCGCCCCGAGCTGGTTTGCCGCCCCCTTGGGGGGCAGCGACCCACGCAACGCGGGGGAGCGTGGGGGCTAGTAATTTCGACCCCAACTTTGCCAGCCGCATGAAGGGCCGTGGCCTGTTTGCCGAACTGCTGGCGAAGCGCTTTCAGATTGCGCTCACGCGTTATGGATTGCAGAAGTTGCCCAAGGCGGTGGACGTGTCCCAGTTCAGGCCGCCATCCATACCCACGGCGCAAAGCAGCTTGTTTTGAAGTGCTTAGGGCGCCTACGCGGCGCGCGTAAAGAAAGTTTCGGGCAGTTGCTCGGTTGCCGCAGAGCGCTGCACTGCGGGACGCTGGCGCATGCGTGCGAGGTAGGCGCCGAGTGCTGGCAAACTGCTGGCAGGGCGCTGCAGGTTGCGCGTCCAGCAGCACAGCACAAGGGCCATGCAGTCGGCGGCCGTGTAGTTTTCACCTAACAACCAGGGTCCACCGTTGCCTTGCAGCTGTACTTCCAGTTGATCCAACAGAGCGCCAATGCGCACCTCAGTGCGGGCGACAAAATCTGCCACACCCGCCGACGGTACAAAACGCTCAGCGTAAAAGTAGTTCGTCATGGTGGGGTGAAAGGTATTGGACAGCCACACCATCCATTTGTAGGTGTGCGCACGCAGGGGTGTGCCCAACGCGGGCAGCAGATTGCTTTGCGGATGGGTGTCGGCCAAATGCAGCAGGATGGCCGGTGTTTCGTACAGCACCAAGTCGCCATCCACCAGCACCGGTATCTTGCCATTGGGGTTGAGCCTGAGGTATTCGGGTGACTGCTGCGCATTGCGCGACTTGTCCACCAACACGAGTTGAAAGGGAATGCCCAATTCCTCCAAAAGGATGTGCGGCATCAGACTGGCGTCTGTCGGGTGGTAGTGAAGTTGCAGCATGCAAGGTTCCTCTGGTTCAAATGGTTATCTGGAAAAAGCCTGCAACACGTTCACCGCATTGATACCCACGTCAGCCACCGCGTAGCCGCCCTCAAACACCAGCACCGTGGGCAAACCTGCCTGCTGCAAACGTTCCCCCATGCGCAGGTAGTCATCGCTCTGCAAGGTAAAGCCCGAGATCGGGTCACCGGCAAAGGTGTCCACCCCTAACGAGACCACCAATGCCTCCGCGCCAAAGCGGGCGATGGCCGCCAGTGCGACTTCCAGCGCGTCCGACCAGTGGCCGTAGTCGGTGCCGCGCGGCAATGGCAGATTCAGGTTGGCGCCCTCGCCCGCTCCCGCACCGGTCTCGTCGGCGTAGCCCAGGAAGAACGGGTACTCGGTGCGCGGATCACCATGCAGGCTGGCGAAGAACACGTCCGGGCGGTCGTAAAAGATGGCTTGTGTGCCATTGCCGTGGTGGTAGTCCACATCGAGCACAGCGACACGCGCCATGCCCGCAGCGCGCAAGTGTTGTGCGGCCAGAGCGGCGTTGTTCAGGAAGCAATAACCGCCGAAGAAGTCGGCCCCTGCATGGTGGCCGGGTGGACGACTCAGTGCAAAGGCAGCCTTGTCGCCCTCCACCAGCGCCTGCGCCGCGCTGAGTGCGCAGTCGGCGCCGGCGCGCGCTGCCACCCAGGTGCCGGAGGTCAGCGGTGAGCCGGCATCAAACGAGAACAGACCCATGCGCGCGGCAAAGTTGTCCGGCAGCACATCGCCGCGGAAGGTGCGCGTGGGCCACACCGAAGGCAGCGCATCGCGATTGGCATTGTCTGGATCAAGTGCCACCCATTCGCTCCAGGCGTTTTCCAGAAACGCAAGATAGCGTTCACTGTGAATCGTGGTCAGCGCGTGGGCATCAAAGGCCTGCGGTGCACAGATTTCACCCAGCTTGCGGCGCTGCAATTCCGCCAGCACATGGTCCGCGCGCGCGGGCACTTCGTGGCAAGGTACCAGCGCGCCGCGAAACATTTCGAACTGGCCCTGGTGCTGGGCGTGGAGGTGGTTGAAGAAGGTTTTCATCTTTGGAGCTTTATCTGGCGTATCGGTTTGATTCTCCACCCTGCGCGATAGCCCATGAGCCGGCGGGTCGAAATGTTGAACACGCCGATTAAGATCTTGAAAAATGGCGCGTTTAGGCGCAAAATGCGCCACTCAGGAGATATTCATGTCCCAAACCCAGACCGCCTTTGCCTCCGTCAAACTACCCGCCGCACTGGTGGACCAAGCACGAGAAGCAGCGCAGCCCATGCGCCGTTCGGTGGCCGGTCAGGTCGAATACTGGGCCACGCTTGGGCGCATCGTGGAGCACAGTGGTTTGACGGCCCAAGAGGCGCAAACCGCAATCGCGAACTACGAAGCCACTGCCCGCAACGCGCGCTCCTTACTACCCAAAGCCACACCCCAGGCCGACGCACTGCTGGCGCAATTCATGGCGGTAGAAACCGACGGCAGTTTGGCGCAGCGAGTGCGCGAAGTGGTAGCCCAAAACCGCAGCAAGGCGCCTAGCCAAGCCGCCTGACATGGGCCAATCAAGGCCGCTGAAGTCCAGCATTGCTGACAAACCGGTCTTCTTCCTTTTGGCCGGACCCAACGGCGCTGGTAAGTCCACCCTCTACAAAGCACAAGTGCTTGCGGGAACCATACCTGCCCATGCCGAATTCGTGAATGCGGATATCTACGAAACAACCCATTTGCAGAACATCACCGACCCAATCGCAAGATCAGAACAAGCCCGCCTGTGGGCAGACTCCCGACGTACCCAACTCTTGCTTGCCGGTGAACCCTTTGTTAGCGAAACCGTTTTTTCTCACGAATCCAAATTGACGCTTATTGCAGACGCAAAAGCGCAAGGATTTTTGGTCATGCTGCTGGTTGTGGCGTTGGACGAACCTACCCTACTCCTTGAGCGCGTTGCGCGAAGAGTCACTGAAGGCGGCCATCCAGTGCCCACACAACGCATTCTGGAACGCTATCCACGCACGCTTGCCAACCTGACCAAAGCCGTGCGTCTAGCCGATGCGGCCGTTCTGTATGACTCCACGGAGTCTGCGTTGGACACGCAAAGGGCGGTCGCACTTTGCAAAGGCGCCTGGACGAAGGAACTGGTCTCGCCACTTCCTGCGTGGGCGCAACAAGTGCTCGGGCTTAGCACAAGCACCTAGCAAGGGCGAATGCAAACCAACACCAAACCAGAGTGGTGAAGTGGACCCTACTGCAAGAGCCACCCTTCAAACGCCGCACTCACCACCTCCGGCTGCTCGAGCGTAGACATGTGGCCGCACTGCTCAACGATGCAGAGTTGGGCACCTTTGATGGCAGTGGCCATGCGCTCGTGCTGCTCGGGTGGACTCCACAGGTCATCGCGACCGGTGAGCACCAGCGTTGGGCAGGCGATGCTGGCCAGCACCGGCGCGGCGTCGGGGCGGTTCAGTAGCGCGTTGATTTGTGCGGCGTACTGCTCGGCGTTGCTGCGCTCCAAAATATCCAACACCGTATCGAACAGCGGTGTGCCATGGCGTGAAGGGTGCACCATGGGTTTGGCCCATTGCT
>CAIQEX010000634.1 GCA_903870955.1 uncultured beta proteobacterium | reverse complement strand
CGGGTACATGGTGAGCATGAAAGCATCTTTAGCGCAATACAAAACCAGGACACCGATGCGGCACGCGCAGCCATGCGTACGCACCTGGCAAACAGCAAAGACCGCCTCAAAAAATCACAATCGGAAATCATTTAGTTGTATGATGACTGATTTGTATTGGCGGCACGTCGATTGCCGAAAATCTGGAGACATTGCATGCAAAGCCCAAATTCAGCCCCTCTAGAAACGGCATCGCCCCCTCTGGACCTCCTAAAACTGCTGTATGCCGCAGCCGTGCGCCGCGCCATGCCGCTGCACACGATTGGCGCCTTCCTGCCGCCGCCACCCAAAGGCCGCACGGTCGTGGTGGGCGCTGGCAAGGCTGCTGGTGCCATGGCGCATGCGGTGGAGGCCCTGTGGCCGCAGGACGCGCCCCTCAGCGGTCTGGTGGTGACGCGCTACGGCCACACGCCGCCACGGCCCGAAGGCCTTACGCAACGCATCGAAATTCTGGAATCCTCACATCCCGTGCCGGACGCCGCAGGACTGGTCGCCGCCGAACGCATCATGGCTTTTCCGCAGGGCCTGACCGATGATGATCTGGTGTTGTGCCTGATCTCCGGTGGCGGTTCCTCGCTGCTGACGCTACCCGCAGAAGGCATGACGCTGGCTGACAAGCAGCGCGTGAATCAGGCACTGCTCGACTGCGGTGCCAGCATCGTCGAAATGAACTGCGTGCGCAAACACCTCTCGCGCATCAAGGGCGGGCGTCTGGCTGCGGCCTGTGCGCCGGCGCGCGTGCTGACGCTGCTGATCAGCGATGTGCCCGGTGACGATGCCAGCGTGATTGCCAGTGGCCCCACCGTGCCGGATGCCAGCACTTGCGCCGATGCGCTGGCGATTTTGGTGCGCTACCAGATCGAGATTCCCTCAGCGGCGTTGGCACATTTGCAAAGCGGTGCACTGGAAACCCGCAAGCCGGGTGATGCAGTCTTCGCAAACAGCGAAGTGCACTTGATTGCCACACCGCAGCAGTCGCTGGATGCAGCCGCTGAAGCGGCGCGAGCAGCCGGTCTGTCCGCATACATTCTTAGCGACGAGATCGAAGGCGAATCGCGCGAAGTCGGTAAGGTGCATGCGGCATTAGCCCGTGCTGTGGCGTTAAAGGGGCAACCGTTCCAAAAACCTTGCGTGATTTTGAGCGGTGGCGAAACCACCGTTACCATCCGCCCGCGCAAACCCGGCGCGCCTAAAGGACGTGGCGGCCGTGCCGGCGAATTCTGCATGGGCTTGGCCCAAGCGCTGCAAGGCCAGACGGGCATCTACGCGCTGGCGGCCGACACCGATGGCATTGACGGTGTCGAGGACAACGCCGGTGCCTTTGTCACGCCCGATACGTTGGCACAGGCGGCGCAAAAAAACATGAAGCTCACCGTCTACATGGACCGCAACGATGCTTATGGATTCTTCGAAGCCCTGGACGCGCTCTTTGTCACCGGCCCCACGCACACCAACGTCAACGACTTCCGGGCCTTGCTAGTGCTTTAACGAAGCTTACTCAGGAAGACGCCAAACAAGAATCTCACTCGCTTGAGTGCAGGGTTCTAGCGCACACAAGTCGCTAATAGGGGAAAAAGGTTCACATAAGCACTGCTATTGCCATTGCTCAGTTCATAGCCGAAATGACCAATGCTGCCGTCTAAATAGGGGT
>CAIQEX010000633.1 GCA_903870955.1 uncultured beta proteobacterium | reverse complement strand
TGTTTGTGCAGCGAAATGGCCGCCAATTTCAATCCCGAAATCCAACCCTCCGTGCGCGCCTCCAATGCGTGCACCTGGGTCTTGGAAAGACTGACAGCGTCGTCCTGGTTGAAGAACGCAGTTGCCTCTTCCAACCCAAAACGCAGATCCTGTTGCCGAATTTCTGCCAGTTGCCCATTGACACGTAACTTACCCAGCGCAATGGCCGGCGCCTCCCGGCTAGCGATGACCAGGTGCAACTGGGCAGGCATATGGTCGATCAGAAACGCCAGCGCATCGTTCACGGCGGTGCTTGCCGCCAGATGGTAGTCATCCAAAACCAGTACCAGCTTGCCCGGGATCTGGGCCATTTGGTTCACCAACTGCGTCAAAACAGTCTCTGCTGAAGCGGGCAGCGAACTTCTGAGCATTGCGCTTAAACCCGCGCCTACGGTTTGTGAAACCAGTTCCAACGAGGCAACAACGTATTCCAGAAAGCGGTTGGGATCGCGGTCCTCCTCGTCCAACGAAAGCCAGGCACTTGGAAAGGGACAATCCTGCGCCCATTGGCTGACCAGGGTGGATTTTCCGAAGCCTGCGGCCGCGCAGACCAGCGTCAATTTGCGCGATAGCCCCTCGTCCAGGCGTTGAGTCAGGAGCGGGCGTGCAATTCCATGGACCGGCGTAGGCGGTGCAAAGAACTTGGTGGCCAGCAGGGCAGTTGACATGGGACGCCTATCTAGTTGTGCACAACGCAGGTTTGACTCTGAAACTGCTTGGGGTGCATGCAAGTACCCACAGAACCATACCTAAGTACGGTTACAAAAGTGACGGCCGTTTCTAAACTCCTTCTATGACACATGCCGCCCGAATCGATTGGAAAGTTCCGCTTACGCTGTTGCTCCTCAGCGCCATTCCTATTGCTGCAGGAATCGCACGGTTGGCAGGTCTTGCCGACGATCCTGAGATTAGCACCGAGAACGCTCGATTCATTGCGGCACCCGTGGTTGCGTTTATGCACATCCTAAGCGCGAGCCTGTTTTGCATATTAGGCGCTTTGCAATTTTCTTCGTGGCTACGGCAACGAAGCCCCAGATGGCACAAGGTCTCGGGGCGTCTGGTGGCTGCAGGTGGAGTCTTCGCTGCCATATCGGGTTTGTGGATGACAGTCACGTATCCCATCCCGCCGGAATTGCAGGGTGGCTTGTTGTACACCGTGCGCGTATTCGTGAGCCTTGCGATGCTGACGTCGATCTGCATGGCAGTAGCCGCGGTCACGGGCGGCGATATTGCTACGCACCAGGCCTGGATGATTCGCGCCTACGCACTTGGGCAAGGCGCTGGCATGCAAGTCGTGGTGCTGTTGCCCTGGATGCTCGTCATCGGCAAGCCCACTGTGTTTCAACGGGATGTGCTGATGAGCTTAACCTGGCTTATCAATCTGATCATCGCGGAGAAGGCTATCCAAAGCGGAGCACCGCGAAAACCAACCTTTTTTAGAGAAACTGTGTGAAAAATATTCTCATCGCCGCAGTAGTGGCAAGCATGCTGGGTGCATGTGGATTCATGACGCCTGCCAAACAATATGCCGGCGAAGTTCAGGGCGTGTCTGGCATTGCAGTCATCAAAGGCTTTGTCGGCAAGCCGTTTTCCGATGACTACCACGCCACCATTCGCGGCTACTCAAAAATTGAATCATCAGGCCCAGGCGAACACAAGCAGTTCGGCATACCCGGCTTTACGGATTACCCGAACGAGATTCAGTTGTTTGCCGGTGCGTACAACGTACAGGTCTAATGCTTCAACGGCTTTACGAGCTACCGGACCAGCACGACCCTGCCGTTGCAAAGAGGAAAAACCTACGCGTTGAAGAGTGACGTTCGCGAAGGCCAAGCCTCCATTGATGTTCGCATCAGCACTACCGAATAGACCTTACGCGCAAGCTTTAGGCCAACAATATTTACCACTTTTCATCATGAAACTTTTTCCTAATCTTGAGTCTCTTTTTACTTTCGTCTTGCGACTGCTGTTAGTGGTATCAGCGACGGGTCTGGCGGCCTGTTCGACCATGCAAGCCACCGACACCGGGTTCCTGACAAATCGCAGCGACATGACGACCTCGCAAGATGGCAGCACAGCAACCTTTCGCTCCCCAACTCCAGTAGACCCGCATCAGGTGCGCGCTCTTTCTGTTGATTGGGCCATGCCCGCGGGTGCTGCCATTCCCGAGGCAGAAAGAGCGCGGCTGATTGCCACACTGGAGGCTGCTATTTCAAGGGAAACCGAAGCACTGCCGCAAAGCGCCGGTGGCCGCCCGGTGGTCATCCGCGCCGTCATCACCCGTGTCGAATCGGTGTCCCCGGTGCTCAATGTTTTGACCGCTGTATTTTTGACGGTTCCGCTTGATCGCGGTGGGGCTGCCGTGGAAATCCAGGTGCTTGATGCAGAGACGCTGCAACCACTCGCCAGCATGGCGCATGCCTACTTTGCTCCTATCGCGGAATTCAGAGCCAGATTCTCGGCGCTGGCACCCGCTGAATTGGCCTTGAATGCGGCGGCCATCGAATTGGCCAAGCTTCTGCGTGAAAAGAGTTAGAACGCGCGCGTTTTCTTGAAAGCACTTATGTCTTCACCCCCATTGGCCGATGCAACCTGGCCAACCTATGTGCGCAGGGCATTGAGAAGTGCAGGAGCCTTTGCACTGATCGCGTCCATTGCGATTGCCGCCTGTCTGATGTGGGGCGGTCCCAATCCATTGCCACCTTTGAGAAGCATAGGCGACCCTTTCAAGGACGTTCGTTTTGATGGCATGCCGAGCCTGCGATTTTTCACTGCGCGCGATGGCACCCAACTGGCCTATCGCCGCTACGAAACAGCAGACATTGCGAATAGTAAGGGCAGCGTCATGCTGGTGCATGGTTCTTCCGCCAACAGCAACAGTGTTCATCCTCTGGCGCAGAGTTTCCTTGAAGCGGGCTATTCGGTTTACGCCTTTGATATTCGGGGGCATGGAAAATCGGGTGCCAAAGGTCAGGTGAGTTACATCGGCCAGTTGGATGATGATCTGGAAGATTTTGTCAACGCCGTGCAACCGGCCAGGCCCCGCACCTTGCTCGGTTTTTCTTCTGGCGGTGGGTTTGCGCTGCGCGTGGCGGGTAGCCCGCGTGGCGTTCAGTTCGATAACTTCCTGTTCATGGCACCCTACGTCCATTACAAGGCCATGACGAACAGGTCAGGCGCATCCTCCGCTTGGGCAGCTATGGGGATTCCTCGTCTGGTGTCACTGATTCTGTTGAACCGTGTCGGTGTGCGATATTTCAACGATCTTCCCGTGCTCAATTTCGCCGTAACCGAAAGTCCCAAAGCGGATCTGGTCCGACAGTATTCCTATGCACTGGCCTTGAGTTTTCAGCCGCCAGACGACTATCGTTCGGTGATTCGATCCATCTCCAGACCTGTCGAGGTGATAGCTGGTGGCGATGACGAACTATTCTTTGCAGACCGTTACCGCCCTTTGCTCGATGAGGCCGGGCGCAGCGACATCCCAGTGACCATCATTCCGGCAACGGGACACATCAACCTTACCTTGTCACCCGCTGGGCGTGCGGCCGCTGTAGCCGCTGTGCAGCGACTGGACGGCGGATTCGACCACAGCAACTGAGGCCATGTAAGCGTGGCCATGGCATTCAATCGCAACCCTTGACTTGGAGCGCACATACTTCCAGAAGACATCCACGCAAGCAGCGGTGCGCCATATCAGCATCCATTCGTGGATGCCA
>CAIQEX010000632.1 GCA_903870955.1 uncultured beta proteobacterium | reverse complement strand
GGCCAACCCGGTCACGGACGCCGAACTCAAGGCTGAGTACGACAAATTTGCCGCCACCAACGCCGGCAAGGAATACAAGGCCCGCCATATCCTGGTGGAAAAAGAAGCCGAAGCGCTGGACATCATCGCCAAGGTCAAGAAGGGTGCCAAGTTTGAAGATCTGGCCAAGAAGTTGTCCAAGGACCCAGGCTCCGGTGCCAAGGGTGGCGATCTGGACTGGGCCAATCCCGGCAACTACGTGAAAGAGTTCTCTGAAGCGCTGATCGGCCTGCAAAAGGGCAAGATGACCGAAACCCCGGTCAAGAGCCAGTTTGGTTACCACGTCATCCGCTTGGACGATGTGCGTGACGCCCAACTGCCCAAGTTTGAAGATGTCAAACCACAGATTTCTCAGCAACTGCTGCAACAGAAGATGGCCAAGTACCAGGAAGAACTGCGTGCCAAGGCCAAGATCGAATAAGGCGTCCTGACGCTTTGCAAAAAAAGACGCGGCTTTGGCCGCGTTTTTTTTGGGTGTGGCGACCGGTTTATCCCAAGCCTTGGTGATACAGGTCAAGCCTCCTGTCAGGCTTTTACAACCCTTTGCGCCGTAAACTGGGTTCAGAATTTTCGCGCCTTGCGAACCCCTTTTTTTACGTCCGAGAGAGTCCACTTATGTCCCAATCCATTCCTGCCACCCTGATTCCCGGAGACGGCATCGGTCCCGAAATCATGGACGCCACACTGGCCGTCCTCGACGCGCTGGGTGCGCCCTTTGTCTGGGACCGCCAAATTGCCGGTCTGGGCGGAGTCGAACTGGCGGGTGACCCCTTGCCTGCCGCCACGTTGGACAGTATCCGCCGGACCCGCCTGGCACTGAAAGGCCCACTGGAAACCCCGTCCGGCGGTGGCTACCGCTCCAGCAATGTGCGCCTGCGCGAAGAGTTTCAGCTCTACGCCAATTTGCGCCCGGCGCTGACCATCATCCCGGGTGGGCGCTTTGACAAGATCGACCTGGTCGTGGTGCGTGAAAACTTGGAAGGCCTCTACATCGGGCACGAGCATTACGTCAAGATCGACAACGACCCGCACGCCGTGGCGATGGCCACTGGCATCAACACCCGCGCCGGCAGTCGCCGCTTGCTGAAGTATGCGTTTGACCATGCCGTAACGACCGGACGCAAGAAGGTCACCATCGTGCACAAGGCCAACATCATGAAGGCGCTGACCGGCATCTTCCTGGAAACCGGTCTGGACCTGTACGAGCGCGAGTACAAGGGCAAGTTTGAACTCGACACCGTCATCATCGATGCCTGCGCCATGAAACTGGTGCTCAACCCCTGGCAGTTCGACATGCTGGTGACCACCAATCTGTTTGGCGACATCCTGTCCGACTTGGTAGCCGGTCTGGTTGGCGGCCTGGGCATGGCGCCGGGTGCCAACATTGGTGCCGATGCTGCCATCTTTGAGGCGGTACACGGCTCGGCACCGGACATTGCGGGCAAAGGCATTGCCAACCCCACGGCGCTGCTGCTGGCTGCAGCCATGATGCTGGACCATTGCCAGTTGGCTCCCATGGCCACGCGCTTGCGCAAAGCCATTGATGACACGCTGAACGTGGACAAAGTTCGCACCGGTGATTTGGGTGGCAAGGCCAGCACGGCAGAGTTCACCCAGGCGTTGGTTAACCGCATCACCAAGGGCTAGCCTGCACGGGTTTGCATGACCGGGGATAATCTCCCCCCATGTCTTTGCAGAACTACCAACTGGAACTACTGGCACCTGCGCGCAATCTGGAAATTGGCCTGGAGGCCGTGAACCACGGCGCCGATGCGGTCTACATCGGCGGCCCCTCGTTTGGGGCGCGCTCCAGTGCCGACAACAGCGTGGCCGATATTGCCAAATTGGCCGTCCACGCGCACCGCTTTAACAGCCGCATTTTTGTCACGCTCAACACCATCCTGCGCGATGACGAGTTGGAGGGTGCACGCAAACTGGCCTGGCAGTTGTACGACGCGGGGGTGGACGCGCTCATCATCCAGGACATGGGTCTGCTTGAAATCGACCTGCCGCCGATTCAACTCCACGCCAGCACCCAGACCGATATCCGCACGCCCGAGAAGGCGCGCTTTTTGCAGGATGCTGGCCTGTCACAAATCGTACTGGCGCGAGAACTGACCTTGCGGGAAATCGCCGCCATTCGCGCCGCCACGGATCCTGAACATTGCACGCTGGAGTTCTTTGTGCACGGCGCACTGTGCGTGGCCTACAGCGGCCAGTGCTACATCAGCGCCGCCCACACCGGGCGCAGTGCCAACCGCGGTGAATGCAGCCAGGCCTGTCGCCTGCCCTATCAGGTGGTGGACGCCAAGGGCCGCTTCGTGGCACACGACAAACATGTGCTCAGCATGAAGGACAACAACCAGAGCGATAACCTGGCGGCGCTGGTCGATGCCGGTGTGCGGTCTTTCAAGATTGAAGGACGCTACAAGGACATGGGCTACGTGAAGAACATCACGGCGCATTACCGCAAGCTGCTGGATGCGCTCATCGAAGAACGCCAAACGTCCGGGCAACCGCTGGCGCGCTCCAGCAGCGGCAGCACCACCTTTACGTTCACACCGGACCCGGACCAAAACTTCAACCGTGAATTTACCGACTACTTCGTTAATGGGCGCCAGGACAGTATTGGCGCCTTCGACAGCCCCAAAAACCCGGGCCAGCCCATCGGATTTGTGACCCAGGTGGGGCCCAACTGGGTTGAGCTCCAACTGGACGAAAAGACCGACACGCTGCACAACGGCGACGGCCTGTGCTACTACGACCTGCAGAAAGAACTGGTGGGTCTGGCAGTAAACCGTGCCGAAGTACAGCAAGCCACCAAAGGCAAATGGCGCATCTTCCCCAAAGACGCCATTGCCGGGCTGAAAGACCTGCGCAAAGGCACCCAGGTCAACCGCAACCGGGATGTGCACTGGACGCGTGTTCTGGAGAAAAAATCCAGCGACAGGCGCATCGGCGTTTGGCTCTCGCTGGAGGAGTCAGCGCGCGGCATGGTGCTGACGCTTACGGATGAAGACGGTCATAGCGCCAAAGCCCACGCTGAATTGCAGCGCCAGCTTTCCAAAGATGCGGCGGCTTCACTGGAGTCTTTGCGCGATCAATTGAGCCGGATGGGCAACACCATTTTTCAGGCTCTGGATGTGACGGTCAATTTCAGTCAGCCCTGGTTTGTTCCAGCGTCAACCCTCAACGCCCTGCGCCGGGAGGCGGTGGAAGCGCTTGAGGCCAGCCGTGCCCGGGCATTTGCGCGGCTACCGCGCGCCCTGCCCGTGGAGCCTCCCGCGCCCTTTCCCGAAGACACGCTCAGTTACCTCGGAAACGTGTTCAACCAGGCCGCGCACCGCTTTTATGCCAAACATGGCGTCAAGGTCATCGCGCCGGCCTATGAGGCGATGGAGGACCTGGGCGAAGTCAGCCTGATGATCACCAAGCACTGTGTGCGCTTTTCGCTCAGCCTGTGCCCCAAGCAGGCCAAGGGGGTCACCGGCGTGCAAGGCCAGGTGAAAGCCGAGCCCTTGCAACTTATCAACGGCAAAGAAAAACTGACACTTCGCTTTGACTGCAAACCCTGCGAAATGCATGTGGTGGGCAAGGCCAAGACCGCCATCGCGCGCCAGACGCGGGAAGAGTTGCAACAGTTCCACCAAGAGCAGCCGTTGAAATTTTTCAAGCAACGCCCCTCTGACCTGGAGTTTGGGCACTAGGTACGGTCTTGATCGGTGTCATCAAACCCTTGCCAGCGTCCGAATGAATGGCTCCAAGGGTCGTAGCTGCAGATTCTTTTGCGCTACATCAAAGCCGTCCAAATGCCTCTTTGCGCGCTCCATGTGCATGGCTACACTGCGTGTTCCAACGGGGGTGCACCATGGGCTTTATCTGGCGAGACAGTTACAGCATCGGCAATGCAAGCATCGATGCCGAGCACCAGCAGTTGTTCAAGTTGGCAGATGCGTTCTTTAACGCGGATGACCAGCAGAAGAAGACTGAGTGCGCCATTCGGCTCTTCAAATACACACGGGAACACTTCGACCACGAAGAACAGTTGATGCGCGATATGGGCTACCCGGAATTTCCTGCGCATGCCCAGCAACACACCCAATTGATCAGCCGGTTGAATGAGGTGTCGGAAAAAATTGCCAACAACACACTATCGCACTCTGAATTAAAGGCCTTTCTGACGGCTTGGCTGGTTGGCCATATCGTGACATTCGACACTCGGCTTTCGGCATACGTCCGGCAGGCAGACGCGTCCAAACCCTGATGCCGCCACTCATCTGCGTAGTTTCAAGACGGGTTTCAGGCACCGGCAGTCATTACGAAGCGCAAAAAAACAGCCGAAAATGGGTATTAATTGACAAAATTCGTTTTTATCATATGCATCAGCGTTGATTTAGTTTTCACCTGCATTCAGAATCCGAAACTCTTGATGTTTCGTTTTTGTCAAATTTGACAGTCGAAATTTCTCGATTCAGTTCGGGCAAACGATTTATCTTATGCGGTGAAACTATGCGCTTTAGAAGCAGTTTTTGGGGTGTTTTTGGTGGTGCGTCCAATGCAGAGGCTCTGCAGGTGGAACGCATACGCATGGCGATGCTCAAAGCGTTGGATCACGATTGCGTGCACGGCCACGCGTCTGTCGATAAATCCATCATGTTCGCAAAGGATCTCGAATCCCTCTGGTATTTGCGCCCCGACTTGCTGCAAGCCATTGCCTCTTGCCGTGACCAGAATTCTGCCAACACCATCGTTCGTGACATCACCCAGATGTTCAAAGGTCACCTGGCTATAGCCCAATCATCGCGATTTGCGGATCTCTGAATCAGGTCTACTGAGCCTCAAGAGAAAAAAAAGCGGCCACCAGGGACGCTTTCTTTTTTTCTATAAACCCTGTTATCCAACCCAACGACGGGCGTTGTGCCAGAGCTGAATCCAGGGGCTGTGGCCATTGATGTCCAAATCCGTCCAACTGCTCTGGATGTTGCGGAACACGCGTTCGGGGTGCGGCATCATGGCGGTGAAGCGTCCATCCGCCGTGGTCACGGCCGTGAGTCCTGCCGGGCTGCCATTCGGGTTGAACGGATAGGCCTCAGACGCTGCACCGCTGTTGTCAACAAAACGCATCGCCGCAATCGCCTGAGCGGCATTGCCACGGTACTTGAAGTTGGCGTAACCCTCACCGTGGGCGACCGCAATCGGCAGGCGCGCACCCGCCATGTCCTTGAAGAACAAGCTGGGCGACTCCAGTACCTCCACCAATGACAGGCGTGCCTCAAAGCGCTCGCTCTGGTTGGTCGTGAAGCGCGGCCAGTCCTGTGCGCCTGGGATGATGTCGGCCATTTCAGCGAACATCTGACAACCGTTGCACACGCCCAGGCCGAACGTGTCGCCCCGACCAAAAAAGGCCTGAAACTGGTCGGACAGCGTGCTGTTGAAGGTGATGGAGCGAGCCCAGCCAATGCCGGCACCCAGCGTGTCGCCGTAACTGAATCCGCCGCACGCGACCACGCCCTGGAAGTCGGCCAGTTTGGCGCGGCCACTCTGCAGATCGGTCATGTGCACGTCGAAGGCGTCGAACCCGGCCTCGGTAAACGCATAGGCCATTTCCACATGGGAATTGACACCCTGCTCACGCAACACGGCCACCTTGGGGCGGCTTTTCAAAATGGCAGGCGCGGCAACCATCAGCGTTTTCAGGGAATCCGGCAGATGCGTATGCAGGCCAGGGTCACCCACGGCTCCAGCGGCGGCGTGTTCGGAATCGGCGCAGGCCGGGTTGTCGCGCTGCTGGCAGATCTTCCAACTCACGGCGTCCCAGACCTGGTGCAAGTCGGCCAACGGCGCGCTGAAGATGGACTTGGCATCGCGCCAGATTTGCAGCATGTCTTTACCGGCATCGACCGTGCTCGATGCAGGGCGCGTCTTGCCGACAAAGTGGCTGAAGGCCGACAGCCCGTGTTCGCGCAGGGT
>CAIQEX010000631.1 GCA_903870955.1 uncultured beta proteobacterium | reverse complement strand
GAGACCTTGCGCCGCTGGCGCGACCGATTCCTGGCAGAGCGATACGCGGTTTTGGCCAATGGTTTCGATGACCGCTTTGTGCGCATCTGGGAGTTCTACCTGGCCTACTGCGAAGCCGCTTTTGATGAACGCAACATCGACGTGGTGCAGTACACACTGCGCAAACCCGCCCATTGATGTCCATGCAGCAAGGCCGCGCTTTTTCACGCAGAACCGCCCTGGCCAAGGTCGGCCGGGTGGGCATAGGCGCTATTGGCGCAATCGGCGGCCTATGCGCGATGGGTGGTTTGGGTGGTACGGCAAGCTGGGCGGTGGCTTCGCCAGAGCCTGGCTTGCCCATGCCGGCGGAACTGCTGACAGCGCTGCCCGGTGCCCATCCTTTGGGAAAGGCCACGATGCGCTTTTTGGGCCTGGCCGTGTACGAGGCCAAGCTGTGGGTTCAGCGGGACTTTCAGCCGAGCCGCTACCCACAAAGTCCGTTTGCACTGGAACTGAACTATTTTCGTGGCTTAAGCGGCCCCCAGATTGCCGAGCGCTCGCTGAAGGAAATGCGGCGCCAAGGTCCGATCAGCGAAACACGGGAACAGGCCTGGCTGCAAGCCATGGAGCAGGCCTTTCCTGATGTCAAAGCGGGCGATCGCATCACCGGCTTGCACGCACCCGGCATGGGCGCACGTTTCTGGTTTAACGGGCAGCGCCTCGCGGACCTCAACGACCCGGAGTTCAGCCGAACTTTTTTCGGTATCTGGTTGTCCGAGGACACCAGTGAACCGCAGATGCGTGCCAGCCTACTAGGACAAAGCGCGTCATGAATGCCTCCGTGGGTGCCAGCGTTACCTTCGGTTGGAAAGAGGGCTGGCGTTACGGTCTGATGGGGCTTCCTTTGGCCTTCGTGGCCTTGCCTTTGTACGTGGTGCTGCCCAACTATTACGCACTGCACTATGGCGTGCCCCTGGCGGCGTTGGGAACCCTGTTGCTAGGGGCACGTCTGCTGGATGCCTTCACCGATCCGCTGCTGGGCCGCTGGAGCGACCGTCTGTACGCCCGCGCACCGGTTACCGTTCTGGCGTGGGCGGCATGGGCGGCGGCCGCACTGGCCGTGGGTTTGCTGTTGCTTTTCTTTCCGCCTCAGCTCACCCTGAACGGTCTGCTGGCCTGGGCGCTGGCCTTTCTGGCGTTGAGCTATGCGGCGTTCAGCACGCTTTCGATATTTCACCAGTCCTGGGGCGCCATGCTAGGCGGAAACGAGGCGCAGCGCGGGCGCGTTGTGGCGTGGCGCGAAGGCCTGGGGTTGTTGGGCGTGGTGCTGGCTTCGGTCGCCCCTTTTCTGCTGGGCATGCCTGGCACCATTGCCCTGCTTTGGCTGGCTCTGGCACTGGGATTGTGGGCCTGGCACCGCGCTCCCAAACCGCCCCAACCACCCGTGCTGTCGACGGACGACGCGATGGCTGCTGACGAACTGGCCAGTGTCGGGCCACAACGTGTATCGAGTGCGCGACCCGCAGCGGGGTCAGCCCTCTGGCACCCGTTTTCGCGCCCGGCATTTCGTGCCTTACTTGGCGTTTTTGTGTTGAACGGGATTGCCAGTGCGATCCCGGCCACGCTGATTTTGTTTTTTGTACAGGACCGGTTGCAGGCTGCACCGGGCCTGCAACCGCTGTTTCTGGGCTGCTATTTTTTATCCGCGGCGCTGGCGCTTCCGTTCTGGCTCAAAGGCGTGCGCCGGTTGGGACTGGCAAGGTCCTGGGGACTGGGCATGCTGCTGGCGATCGCAGTGTTTGGTTTTGCAGCCTTCCTCGGCCGTGGCGATGGCCTGGCGTTTTTGGTGGTG
>CAIQEX010000630.1 GCA_903870955.1 uncultured beta proteobacterium | reverse complement strand
GGCCAGGCGAAAGCCTACGGCCTGGTGATTGAAGATGGCAGTGCCAAAGCTCTGCCGGTCTTTGGCATAGGCCACGGCCACCTCAAAGGCGCTGCGTGCCATGCCCACGCTTTGCGCGGCAATGCCGATGCGTCCGCCCTCCAGTCCACCGAGTGCGATGCCGTAGCCTTCGCCTTCTTTGCCGATCAGGTTCTCAGCCGGAATGCGGCAGTTGTCAAAGTTGATTTGCGCGGTGTCGCTGCTGTGCTGGCCTAGTTTGTCCTCCAGACGCGCGACGTTGTAGCCCGGCGCATTGGTGGGTACCAGAAAAGCGCTCATGCCACGCTTGCCAGCGCCCTTGTCGGTGACCGCGACCACAATGGCCACGTCGCCGTTTTTGCCGCTGGTGATGAATTGCTTGACGCCATTCAGAACATAGCTGTCCCCATCCTTCACGGCCGTGGTGCGCAGCGAAGATGCATCGCTGCCCACATGCGGTTCGGTCAGGCAGAAGGCGCCCAGCATCTGGCCTTGCGCCAGTGGCGTGAGCCACTGCTTCTTTTGCGCGTCATTGCCATAGCGCATCAGGATGGCGTTGACAGGGCAGTTGGTCACGCTGATGACGGTGCTGGTGCCGCCGTCACCGGCAGCAATTTCTTCCAGCACCAGCGCCAGCGTCACGTAGTCGAGACCCGCGCCACCCAGTTCTTCGGGCACGCAAATGCCATAGGCACCGAGTGCGGCCAAGCCTTTGTGAACCTCTTTGGGAAAGGTGTGTTCCTTGTCCCACTTGGCAGCGTTGGGCCAGAGTTCAGCCTGCGCAAAATCGCGCACGGCGTCGCGAATCATTTCCTGGTCTTGGGTCAGAAGCATGTGTCTCTCCGGTTTACCAGGACGGGTACGGCTGCCCGTCGTGGTGTAAAAATTTGGCTTTGTCTTTGCGTGTGATTTTGGCAAGTGTCGCGCGCATGGCGCCCACACTGGCCTCGACCGTCAGAGGTGCGCCAGCGCCACCCATGTCGGTCTGCACCCAACCGGGACACAGCGCGATAAAAGTAGCTTTCGGGTAGTCAGATTGCGCCGCCACTACCGCCATGTTCAAGGCCGCCTTACTGACGCGGTAGGTCCAGGCATAGCTGGACTGTGCGGTGCTGATCTGGCCGAGGCCACTGGTGATAAAGGCAAACTTGCCGCCCGCCTCTTCCACCCAGGGCGCGACCTGCGGCAAGGCCTGCATGGCGCCCAGCACGTTGGTGTGCATGACATGGTCAAACGCCTCGCGCGTCGGTGGGCTCAAGGCCCCACCCGTGGACCAGACGCCGGCTACGTAGATCGCCACATCAATTTTCTCGCCATCCAGTTTCCAACTCAGGCCGCTGATGCTGGCCGGGTCGGACACGTCGATCTGTAGGGTCTCTGCGCCCAGTTCGTTCAAGCGCGCCAGCCCTTCGGCATCCCGTGCGGTGGCAATCACGCGGTCGCCCGCATCCAGATACTGGCGTGCGAACTCCAGACCAATGCCGCGCGATGCGCCGATGAGTAAAACGTTCAAAGCAGTTCCACCGCCACGGCCGTGGCTTCACCACCGCCGATGCACAAAGTCGCCACGCCGCGCTTCAAACCGCGGGCTTTCAAGGCGTGAATCAGCGTCACCATGATGCGCGCACCCGAAGCACCGATGGGGTGTCCCAGCGCGCAGGCGCCACCATTCACGTTCACCTTCTCGTGCGGAATCTTCAAGTCGGCCATCAGCACCATGGGCACCACGGCGAAGGCTTCGTTCACTTCCCACAGGTCAACCTCTTCGGCCTTCCATCCCGCCTTGACCAGCACCTTTTGGACAGCGCCCACGGGGGCGGTGGCGAACCAATTGGGCTCCTGTGCATGGTTGGCGTGGGCCACCAAACGCGCCAATGGTTTGCAACCGAGGTCGGCGGCGGTGCTGGCCCGCATCATCACCATGGCGGCTGCGCCGTCGTTGATGGAACTGCTGCT
>CAIQEX010000629.1 GCA_903870955.1 uncultured beta proteobacterium | reverse complement strand
GCTGGCGTGCGCTGCTGTGAGCCGGAAGTTGATGTTGCGGTAGCGTTCACCATGGCGGTACAGCATCGACAGGAAGTACTTGCACCAGCTTGAATTGAAGCCTGCGATCAGCGCTTCGTGAAAGGCTTTGTTGCGCCGTTCCCAGCGTACCGAACCGGTCTCGGCCAAATCTCTTTCGGTAGCGGCGAGCAAATCATAGCTCTGCACCAACGCGGCTTCCCACTGCGAGTCGCCGTGACGAATGGATTGGCGCAAAGCCTCGGTCTCCAGCATGACCCGCGTGTTGGTCACGTCTTCCAGATCAGCCAGCGAGATCGGTGCAACGCGAAAACCGCGCTGACCTTCAGAGGTGACCAACGCATCGGAAATCAGCAGCGACAAGGCTTCGCGCAAGGTTCCGGCTCCGACCTCGTATTGGTCCTTTAGGTGCTCGACACGCAGGCGCTCGCCTGGGGCGAGTTTGCCGCATACCACGTCATGGCGAAGGCTTAAGTAGGCGCGTTCGACTAACGTGCGTGGAGCCGAGGGTTCGTGGTCTTGGTTGGCGTTCAGATTGGATTGGTTGCTTGCCATTAGATTGCTCCCGCTTCAGGGTTTGGTTCGAGGGATGGTTCAGGCGTGCTACGTTGCTGACGCTGTTTTTGACGGTAGGCCATTTGAGGCCGGGTCAGGCCTAACAGCCGCGCGGCCTCAGAAATATTGCCCTTCGCGCGTGTCATGGCATGGTCGAGCACGCGCGCCTCGATATCTTCCAGTGAACTGCCGCTGTCCAAGATGCGCGTGCTCAGGTCGTCATCTTTCGCCGTAGGCATGGGAGCCAGATGGCCATGTGCGTCCAGTGTGGTTTGTGCCGCGTCTGGCTGATTGGGGAACAGGTGTTCGACTTCGACCATACCGGATTGGCTTGCAAGGATCACGCCACGTTCGACCAGGTTTTCCAGCTCACGTACATTGCCAGGCCAGCCATGCTGCAGCAGCGCTTGCAATGCACGCTCTTCAAAGCCCAGCACGCGCTTGCTGTGCAGAACGCAAAAACGGACCAGCATGCCCTGAGCCAGTAGTTCGATGTCGGTCTTGCGCTCGCGCAAGGGGGGAATGCAGATCGGGTAGACATTGAGGCGGTACATGAGGTCGCGTCGGAAGCGCCCGGATGCCACGGCTTGTTCAAGGTCCACATTGGTAGCCGCGACCAGTCGCACATTGACCTTGCGCGTCGTTTCGGCGCCCACGCGCTCAATCTCGCCTTCCTGTAATACACGCAGCAGTTTGGCCTGGGCCGCCAGCGGCATCTCGCCCACTTCGTCGAGCAGCAATGTGCCTCCATCCGCGCGTTCAAAGCGCCCGGCACGCGCAGCATGGGCACCGGTGTAAGCGCCTTTTTCTACGCCAAACAGTTCGGCCTCAATAAGTTCGGCAGGCAAAGCGGCACAGTTCACTGCCACAAAGGGTTTGCTGGCGCGGCTGGAGAGTTCATGCAGAGCGCGGGCAAAACGTTCCTTGCCCACACCGGTTTCACCGGTCAACAGCACGGTTGCCTGGGTCGACGCAACCTTCTGCATGAGCGTATAGGCCTTGCGAAAGGCGGCTGATTTTCCAATTAACTGGCCGCCCTGTGTGGCGGGCTCCAAGGTGGACTTCAAGGCCTCCACCTGAGATTGCAGGGCCTCCATCTTTTCCATTAGGGAGTCATCGTTGAAGTACACGCGATGCGCTTCGCCATCTGACCACTCCTCAATAGGGCGGCCGATGATCTGGCAATGGTCTTCGCCACAAGCGGCGCAAAGTGTTTCTTTAAACAGGATCAGGCGGCCCATGAAGGCACTTGTATATCCGCTGGCATAGCCCAGCAG
>CAIQEX010000628.1 GCA_903870955.1 uncultured beta proteobacterium | reverse complement strand
TCGAAGGCATGCGCATTGTCGGCGTGGACTTCCGCGATGGCATTCTGTTTGTGCCCGAAGTGCTGCTGGCGGCCAACGCCATGAAGGGTGGCATGGAAATCCTGCGTCCCCTGCTGGCTGAAACCGGTGTCGAGCCCATTGGCAAGATGGTCATTGGCACCGTTAAAGGCGACATCCATGACATCGGCAAGAACCTGGTCGGCATGATGATGGAAGGTGCAGGCTTTGAAGTGATTGATCTGGGCATTAACAACCCGGTCGAAAAATATTTGGCTGCGCTGGAAGAGCACAAACCCGACATTCTGGGCCTGTCCGCGCTCTTGACCACCACCATGCCTTACATGAAGGTCGTGATCGACACGCTGAAAGAAAAAGGCATCCGCAACGATTTCATCGTGCTGGTCGGTGGCGCGCCCTTGAACGAAGAGTTCGGCAAGGCTGTGGGTGCTGACGCCTATTGCCGCGACGCCGGCATTGCCGTTGAAACGGCCAAGACGCTGATCGCTGCACGCCGCGCCGCTGCGGCCGCCTAATCGCGACGCCAGAGCTGGCACCCCTCGTCCGCCACGAACCCCGTAGCAGCCATGGGTGCCCAGCCAGCCAGCCTGATCATTGCCTGTGGCGCGCTGGCGCGCGAGATCGTCGCGCTGCGAACGCTCAACAACTGGCCGCATCTGGTGGTGCAATGCCTGCCCGCCGAACTGCATAACCGTCCTGAGAAAATTCCCGCCGCCGTGCGCGCCAAGATTCAGGCAGCGCGCGGGCGCTTCACTTCCATCTTTGTCGCCTATGCCGATTGCGGCACCGGCGGTCTGCTGGACGCGGTGCTGGCCGAGGAAGACGTGGAGCGCATTCCGGGCTCACATTGCTATGAATTTTTTGCCGGCAGCGCACAGTTTGCCGAACTGGCCGAGGCCGAGTTGGGCACCTTCTACCTGACCGATTTTCTGCTGCAGCACTTCGAGCGCCTGATCATCCACGGGCTTGGGATCGACAAGCACCCTGAATTGCTGCCCCTGTATTTCGGCCACTACAAAAAACTGACCTATCTGGCGCAGGTGCCATCCGAAGAAAAAATGGCCGCCGGGCGCGCCGCCGCGCAACGCCTGGGTTTGGAGTTTGAAGCGCATGTCACCGGCTATGGCGAACTAGCCACCAGCTTGGAGCGTGCCCACACGTTGGCTATATCAACCATGACAGAGAGCATCATTACATGGCAAAACTGATCGTAATTTCCTGGCGCGACATCCCCGCGCAAGTGGTGGTGAAACGGGGGCGCGAGACGGGCAAGGTACAGCTCTCGCATCGTTTCCAGGAAGCCGTAGACCGGGCCGCCATGCGGGCTGGCAAATCCGGTTCAGCTGATTACCTGGCCGACTGGAAACGCAGCGAACCCCGTGCCTGCAGCGACGACATGCAGATGGAGGCCGATACCGAAGCGGCAAAGATCGAAGCCCAGTACTCGGACGATGACCTGCTGCGCCTGATCCGCGCCCATGGCGTCGATGAAACCAAAGTGGCTGCTGCCCCGACCGAGGCCGCCACGGACACCAACGGAGAAGCCTGATATGTACGCGGTGCGTCGCTGGTCGGTTCGCCATGCCCGGGGGCTGGAGATTTTTTACGCTGCCTTCGAGAAGGCCTTTGTGGCGCTGCATCCGGTCTGGAACTGGATTGGCTACGAACGGGTCGAGAAACCGGTGGCCGTCTTTGAGCGACTGGCCAAAGGCTTTTTGTTTGACTGCAAGATGTGCGGCCAGTGCGCTTTGAGTTCGACCGGCATGTCCTGCTCCATGAACTGCCCGAAGAACATCCGCAATGGCCCCTGTGGCGGCGTGCGCGCCAATGGCAATTGCGAGGTCAAACCCGAAATGCGCTGCGTCTGGGTCGAGGCATTTGCCGGCAGTGAGCGCATGGTCGAGGGCAAAAAGGCCATCCGCATCGTGCAACAGCCTGTGGACCGCCGCCTGGAAGGACGATCGTCCTGGCTGAAGGTGGCGCGCGACCGCAATCCGCCACCACCCAAGCCTGCCGCCGCTCCAGCAGCGAAAGCTGCTGCACCTGCCACCAGCACCACGCCCAAAGCACCATGAAATTCGACGACGAACCCGTCCCGGGTTATCCACTGCCCATCCTGCCCGGCCACACTTCGCCCGGGCGTTTGGAACGCGTCCTGCGCGCCGGTGCCTTTGCCGTCACGTCTGAGTTGGACCCGCCAGATTCGGCCGACCCGGAAGACGTTTACAAGCGCGCCCGCATTTTTGACGGCTATGTCGACGCCATCAATGCCACCGACGGCAGCGGAGCCAACTGCCATATGTCGAGCATGGCGGTGTGCGCCCTGCTCACCCGCATCGGCTATGCGCCGGTGATGCAAATCTCCTGCCGCGACAAGAACCGCATTGCCATCCAGGGCGACATTCTGGGCGGTGCCGCCATGGGCGTGGCCAATATGCTGTGCCTGTCTGGCGACGGCGTGCAGTCCGGCGACCACCCGCAGGCCAAACCGGTGTTTGACCTGGATTGCATGAGCCTGCTGGAAATCGGCCGCACCCTGCGCGACGAACACAGATTTCAGAGTGGCCGCAAAGTCACCTTTGCACCGCGCGTCTTTTTTGGCGCGGCCGCCAACCCGTTTGTGCCGCCCTACGAATGGCGGGGTGACCGGATTGCCAAAAAAATTGCCGCTGGCGCCCAATTTTTGCAAACCCAGTACTGCTACGATGTGCCGCGCTTGAAGACCTTTATGAAGCAGATGGAAGACCAGGGCCTACTGGAAAAGGCCTTCTTTCTGATCGGTGTGGGGCCTTTGCGCACGGCCAAGGCGGCCGACTGGATGCGAACCAATGTGCCAGGAATCCATATTCCGGACGCTGTGGTCAAGCGCATGGCCGGTGCTGAAAAGCCCGCACAGGAAGGCCGCCAGATATGTATTGACCTGATCCAGGAGATCAAAGAAATCAAAGGCGTGTCCGGTGTGCACGTCATGGCGTTCCGACAGGAAGAGTCGGTGGCCGAAATTATTGACAGATCGGGAGTGCTCCAGGGCCGCGTGCCGTGGTACCCCGAACGCGATACTCTTAAAAACCAAGCGAACGAAACAAAGGAAACAACGTGACAGATACCATCATCAGCTCCGCCACCCGGGAAGTGGTCATAGGCTTTGACCGCCCCTTCGTCATCATCGGCGAGCGCATCAACCCCACCGGGCGCAAGATCATGGCAGCCGAAATGCTGGCCGGCGACTACAGCCGCGTCATTGCTGACGCCCTGGCTCAGGTCGAGGCCGGCGCCCACATGCTGGACGTCAACGCAGGCATTCCGCTGGCCGATGAGCCCGGCATGCTGGCCAAGGCGATCCAACTGGTGCAAAGCGTCACAGACGTCCCCCTGTCCATCGACTCTTCCATCGTTGCGGCCCTGGAAGCGGGTCTGGCCGTTTACAAGGGCAAGGCTCTGGTGAACTCCGTGACGGGCGAAGAAGACCGTCTGGAAACCGTGCTGCCCCTGGTGAAGAAATATGGCGCGGCCGTGGTCGCCATCTCCAACGACGAAACCGGCATTTCGCAAGACCCGAACGTGCGTTTTGAAGTCGCCAGGAAGATTGTGAACCGCGCCTCCGACTACGGCATTCCGGCCTCCGACATCGTGGTCGACCCGCTGGTGATGCCGATTGGCGCTATCAACCAGGCTGGCGTGCAGGTCATGCAACTGGTGCACCGTCTGCGCACCGAGCTGAAGGTCAACACCACCTGCGGCGCGTCCAACGTCAGCTTCGGTCTGCCGGCACGCAACAACATCACCGGCACGTTCCTCGCGATGGCGATCAGCAACGGGATGACGTCGGCGATCATGAACCCGCTGCACCCCGAGGTGAAGAACATCGTCATGGCAGCCGACGTGCTCGCCGGCAACGACCAGGACTGTGCGGCATGGATCCGCGCCAACCGCGACCCCGATGCCCCCAGCGGCGCCCGCGAGGGTCGTGCCGGTGGCCGCCGCGCGAGGCGCGCCGAGTAACGATGCCCCGCGTCGTCTTCACCCCGTCAGGACTGCACACCGAGGTGCCCATGGGCACCACGGTGTTGCAGGCTGCCCGCGAACTGGGTGTCGACCTCGATTCGGTGTGCGGTGGCCGTGGGATCTGCGGCCGCTGCCAGGTGGTCAACTCGCCAGGGCACCACCCCAAGTGGGCGATCGATTCCGCCGAGACCGCGCTCAGCCCCTGGACCCAGACCGAGACGGTGTACGACGAACGTCGCGAGATGAAGCCCGGCCGCCGCCTCGGCTGTTGTGCGCTGGTGTGCGACGACGTCGTGCTCGACGTGCCCCCGGACAGCCAGGTCCACCGGCCGGTGGTTCGCAAGAGCCTCGATCTGTCCGACGTCGTGCTCGATCCGGCCGTGCACCTGTTCTACCTCGACCTGCCGCCCGCTGTCCTGGGCGATGCCGCATCGATGACCGAACTCGTCATCGCCGCCTTGGCCAAGGAGCACGGACGGACCGTCACCCACCTCGACCTCACTGCGCTCCAGGAAGTGCACAAGGCCTTCGCCGGCCAGGACCGCGATGCCACCGTGGCAGTTCGCGGTGACGCAGTGGTCGCCGCCTGGCCGGGCTTCGT
>CAIQEX010000627.1 GCA_903870955.1 uncultured beta proteobacterium | reverse complement strand
TGAGGAACCCGAAGGCATTTTGCTTGTTCTGCGCCCTAGAGTTTACCCTGAATTCACCCCGCTATTTGTAGGGTGAAGCGAATTACTTGGATGGAATTTGCGCTGCGCCAGATGCCGGAACTGCAGGCGTAACAGGCACCACATTGACTGCAGGTGCAGCGGGCACTGCCGTTTCAAGTACGCTACCCGAACTAGCCGGACGCAAATTGCCGAAATAGGCCAAGGCCAAAGTGCAAACGAAAAACACAGTGGCCAAAACGGCCGTTGTGCGCGACAAAAAGTTAGCGCTTCCACTGGCGCCAAAAAGACTGCCCGAACCGCCGCTACCGAACGCTGCACCCATATCGGCGCCTTTGCCATGCTGTACCAGAATCAATCCAATCATGGCCAAAGCCGACAACATCTGAACCGTCAAAATAATCGTTACTACTGCACTCATGCTTCTCTCCAAACTCGTTAAATATTCGCGCCTCGCGTTAGCGGGCTGATGCGATGATCGACAAAAAATCGGCTGCTTTCAACGCCGCACCACCTACCAGACCACCATCAATGTCCGGTTGCGCCAGCAGTTGCTGTGCATTTGCGGCATTCATACTGCCACCATACAAGATGTGAATACGATCTGCGTTTTCACTGGCGGCGTTCAGTTGGGCTCGAAGCACCGCATGCACCTGCTGTGCCATTTCGGGCGTCGCGGTCTTGCCGGTGCCAATGGCCCATACTGGCTCGTAGGCCACCACTATTTCGCTGATGCAATGCCCGTTGGCATGTATCACCGCAGCGAGTTGGCGCTTGACCACTTCCTCGGTGCGTCCTGCCTCCCGCTCAGCCAATGTTTCACCGACACAGACGATTGGGGTGATGCCGGCAGCCAACGCACGCGTGGCCTTTGCCGCAACGGTCGCGTCAGTCTCGCCATGGTATTGGCGACGCTCAGAATGCCCGACGATGGCATAGCGCGTTCCAAAGTCTTTCAACATGGTCGCCGAGATTTCACCGGTATAGGCGCCCGTCTCAAACGCAGACACATCCTGAGAACCCAGGCTGATGCCAGTGCCTTCGACAATGCCTTGCACTTGCGCCAAATACACCGCAGGCACACAGACAGCCACCAGACATTGCCAGTCAGCCGACTGGGCAAGCAAGGCCTGCAAAAGGACCGCGTTAGATGCTGCGGTGCCATTCATCTTCCAATTTCCGGCGATCAGTTTCTTCTTCATACTGCTCTCCAATTCAAAATAATCTTGCCCACATGCGCATTGGATTCCATCAAAGTATGTGCCGCGGCAGCGCCACTTCCAGTGGCCTGTGTCGCATCTATAGCCAAAAACACCTGGTGAATGACGGGCTTGACACGACCGGCTTCCAGCAAAGGCCATACGTTGGCCAAGCATGCCTGGGCTATTGCCTGCTTGAATGCAACCGGTCGCACACGCAATGTTGAACCTGTAATGCTCAAACGATTGCGCATCACCAGCCCGGCGTTGATTTCACTCTTCACGCCGCCCTGCACTGCAATGATGACCAATCGGCCGTCTTCGGCAAGGCAGCGAAGTTCACGTTCCACGTAATCGCCCGCCACCATGTCGAGTACCACATCGACGCCCCGACCATCGGTGAGGCGCTTGACCTCGACCTCAAAGTCTTGCGTACGGTAGTTGATGGCATGGTCAGCACCTAAAGCAAGAATCGCCTCGCACTTGGCATCGCTGCCTGCGGTGGCAATTACCCGTGCACCCATGGCTTTAGCCAACTGAATGGCGGTGACGCCAATGCCACTGGTGCCACCCTGCACCAACAATGTCTCCCCAGCGGTCAGGCGGCCCCGGTCAAACACATTGCTCCAGACCGTGAAAAATGTCTCGGGCAGACTGGCACCCTCAATATCCGTCAATCCCCTGGGTAGCGGCAGGCACTGAGCAATCGGTGCGACGCAGTACTCTGCATATCCGCCGCCGGCCACCAACGCGCAGACGCGGTCTCCGACCTTCATTCCAGCAGCAACCAGGGCTTCGGTGTCGCCACCGAGAATCGTGCCAGCAACCTCCAGACCCGGAATGTCCGAGGCTCCTGCAGGAGCCGGGTAATGTCCGGCCCGCTGCAAAACATCCGGCCGGTTGACGCCACTGGCATTGACTTGCAAGCACACCTCACCCGCGCCAGCGACTGGCATGGGTCGATCGGCCAAACGCAGCACGTCCGGACCGCCAAAAGATGCTATTTCAATGACTTTCATGGGCTTGTCGGTTCGACGCCATCTGCGTGAAGTACACAGATGGCGTTTATCACTACGCGTCGAGCGCCTTAACCCTGCTGGTCGTGTGAAGGACGATCAAGCAAAGCCTTCATGGACAACTTGATGCGACCCTTTTCGTCGGTTTCCATGACCTTGACCTTGACGATCTGGCCTTCGGACAGGTAATCGGAAACCTTTTCAACACGCTCGTGAGCGATCTGGCTGATGTGCAGCAATCCGTCCTTGCCAGGCAAAAGATTGACCAGCGCACCGAAGTCCAGAATCTTGGTGATCGGGCCTTCGTACACCTTGCCAATTTCCACTTCAGCGGTGATCTGCTCGATGCGGCGTTTGGCTTCTTCGGCCTTGGCTGGATCCGCCGAGGCGATGGTAATAGTGCCATCTTCCTCGATGTTGATCTGGGTACCGGTCTCTTCGGTCAACGCACGGATGACGGCGCCGCCCTTGCCGATCACGTCACGGATCTTTTCGGGATTGATCTTCATGGTGAACAGGCGTGGAGCGAAGTTGGACACTTCGGTCTTGGCTTCGGCCATGGCTTCCTGCATCTTGCCCAGAATATGCATGCGGGCTTCCTTGGCCTGAGCCAAAGCAACTTGCATGATTTCCTTGGTAATGCCCTGGATCTTGATATCCATTTGCAGCGCAGTAATACCGTTGGTGGTGCCGGCAACCTTGAAGTCCATGTCACCCAGGTGATCTTCGTCGCCCAGGATGTCGGTCAACACCGCAAAGCGGTTGTCTTCCTTGATCAAGCCCATGGCAATACCCGCCACGTGCGCCTTCATGGGCACGCCAGCGTCCATCAGCGACAGGCAACCGCCGCAGACGGAAGCCATCGACGACGAGCCATTGGATTCGGTAATTTCCGACACCACGCGCATGGTGTAAGGGAACTCTTCCTTGTTGGGCAGGCAGGCAACCAAAGCACGCTTGGCCAAACGGCCATGGCCAATTTCGCGGCGCTTGGGCGTACCCACACGACCCGTTTCGCCCGTGGCGAAGGGAGGCATGTTGTAGTGCAGCATGAAACGGTCTTCGTAATCACCGCTCAACGCATCAATGCGTTGGGCATCACGCTCGGTACCGAGTGTGGTGACTACCAGGGCCTGTGTTTCGCCGCGCGTAAACAGGGCCGAACCGTGGGTACGGGGCAGCACGCCATTGCGAATTTCGATGGGGCGCACGGTGCGCGTATCGCGTCCGTCAATACGGGGTTCGCCGGCCAGAATCTGGCTACGCACGATCTTGGCTTCGATCTCGAACAACAGACCTTCAATTGCCACGCTGTCAAAGGCAGCGCCGTCGGCTTTCAAAGCCGCCATAACTTCCGAGTAGGCAGCACGGCAGGCTTGGGTACGGGCTTGCTTGTTGCGGATTTGGTAGGCTGCAACCAGCTTGTCTTTGGCCAGGCCGTCGATCTTGGCGATCAGGGCTTCGTCCTTGGCGGGAGCTTTCCAGTCCCACACCGGCTTACCGGCGTCACGCACGAGTTCATGAATGGCGTTGATCGCAATGTTGCCTTGTTGATGGCCGTAGACCACCGCACCCAGCATGATTTCTTCAGAGAGTTGTTGTGCTTCAGACTCGACCATCAGCACAGCTGCTTCAGTTCCAGCGACAACCAGATCCAGCACCGAGTCCTTGCGGGCGGTTTGGCCGGGGTTGAGCACATATTCGCCATTGACGTAACCGACACGGGCCGCGCCAATCGGGCCGCTGAAGGGCACACCAGAGACCGACAGTGCTGCACTGACCGCAATCATGGCGGCAATGTCTGCATCGACTTCAGGGTTCAAGGACACGGTGTGCACGACGACATGCACTTCATTGAAAAATCCTTCGGGGAACAGTGGGCGGATTGGGCGGTCAATCAAGCGACTGGTCAGCGTCTCAAACTCGCTGGGACGGCCTTCGCGCTTGAAGAAACTACCGGGGATCTTGCCTGCGGCATAGCTTTTTTCAAGGTAATCAACTGTCAGAGGAAAGAAATCCTGACCGGCCTTGCCTTCCGTGCGGGCAACCACGGTTGCCAGTACTACGGTTCCATCCATGTCCAACAGCACAGCACCTGTGGATTGACGGGCAATTTCGCCGGTTTCCATGGTGACCGTGTGCTGGCCCCACTGAAATGTCTTACTAACTTTTTTGAACATCGTCATATCGCGTTTCTCCATTGATTTCGGAAATGAAATGGGAGGTGCAGGCCACCTCGCCCAAGCCCGGATTCAACGCCGCAGTCCACGATGCCATTCCAGCGGCACTTGCGTCAAATGACGCTGGAATGACACAGCTTTCGCTCTGCTTTTGCCGTCTCCGAAGTAAAAAACGCCTGAGCTAGTGACCTAACTCAGGCGCTTCATCTAATTTATCGTTCGATTACTTACGCAGGCCCAGTTTGACGATCAAGGCGGAGTAACGATCTGCGTCCTTGCCCTTCAGGTAATCCAACAGCTTACGGCGACGGCTGACCATGCGCAACAGACCACGACGACCGTGGTGATCCTTCGCGTGCGTCTTGAAGTGGGGGGTCAGTTCGTTGATTCGGGCCGTCAGCAGAGCGACTTGCACTTCTGGGGATCCGGTATCGCCAACACTGCGGGCGTTGTCTTTGACAACGGTGGCTTTAATGCTCGATGCAATCATTTTTTCTTCCTGTTTGGGGAACTGCACTCCATTGAGTGACG
Source organism: uncultured beta proteobacterium (assembly GCA_903870955.1). GTDB lineage: Bacteria > Pseudomonadota > Gammaproteobacteria > Burkholderiales > Burkholderiaceae_C > Allorhodoferax. The sequence goes on along the minus strand of CAIQEX010000627.1, from coordinate 15,901 downwards.
CCCCGGTTGATGAACTTGCGTCGGGTGCTGGAACTGCTCCCGACGTGCGCCTTGCGAAGTGCAAAGCCTGTAAATTATAGCCGAGAGGACAATTTCAGCCAACCCGCCCCTTTTTGACCACCTATTAAAGCTTCGACACAGCCTCAAAATTCGCGCTCACATGACGCTGAGGATGGCATTTTCAAGATCCCCACGTTAGAAATAAAGACCCAAAACTGCTTCTTGAAATCGTCCATCGCGAGCTCAGTTTGTGAACATGCGACGCTCACGGTGAGTGCCGCTCTGACCACAGGAGTTCACCATGTTATTTGCTAGCACCCACCCCGCCCTACGCCGCAATGTCTATGCCCAAGCCAACCGGTCCCTCGAACGGTTCCTGAATGAAGCGCGAGCCGACGCAAGCCAACCCTCCACCCAATACAAGCAGGACGATGCCGCGTTCCACTTGACCCTGGACATGCCGGGAATCGCCAAGGAGCAACTCTCTATCTCCATTGAAGGAGCCATCGTACGCATTCAGAGCCGAGAAGGCGCCGCACGCCAATACCGTGCAGCGTATGAACTCCCGTTGGACATTGATGCGTCGCTGAGTGAAGCGACACTGGAAAACGGCGTGTTGACGCTCAAATTGGCTAAAAAAGTACCCCTCAGCCAGGCAACTGAAATACGCATCAACTAAGGATCGCTAAAGCGTATCCAGCGGCCAGCGCGGCTTGACATCAAAAGAGTAATTTGCGCTGGCCTGCTGGTGTCCGCTTTGCAGTCGCATCCCGGCAGCCAGCGCAATCATGGCGCCATTGTCGGTACACAAATGCAGTTCCGGATAGTGCACCCGAACGTTGCGTTTGGAACAGGCTTCATTCAATTGGGCGCGTAACTGACGATTGGCCCCCACGCCACCGGCGACCACCAATCTGGTGAGGCCGGTTTCTTTGAGCGCAGCCATCGATTTCTTGACCAGCACCTCCACGATGGCAGCCTGGACGGAAGCCGCCAAGTCGCATTGAAGAGAGCGGGGCAAGGCGTCGAAGGTGTCCGTTCCCTGCGACACCACCATTTTTTGAGACTGAACCAGCACTGCAGTTTTAAGACCTGCAAATGAAAAATCCAGATTGCCGCTGTGCAGCAACGGTCTAGGCAAAGCGTAGGCCTTCGGGTTACCTGCTTCCGCCATGCGCGCGAGCAAAGGCCCGCCCGGATAAGCCAACCCCATCAGCTTGGCGGACTTATCGAAGGCCTCCCCAGCCGCGTCGTCGATGGATTCGCCCAAAAGCACGTAACGCCCCACCCCGTCGACCCGCATTAACTGGGTATGACCACCCGAAACAAGGAGTGCTACAAAAGGGAACTTGGGCGGATCCTCACTCAAAAACGGCGACAACAAATGCCCTTCAAGGTGATGCACACCCAAAACGGGCTTGCCTAGTGCCGCTCCCAGGGCGCAGGCGACGCCAGCACCCACCAACAAAGCTCCCGCCAAGCCTGGACCGCGGGTGAAAGCCACCACATCGATATCCGAGCGTGGCCGATCTGCGGCCGCAAGAACCTCTTTAGCCAAGGGAATGACGCGGCGAATATGGTCGCGACTGGCCAGTTCAGGCACCACACCCCCAAAGGCTTGGTGCATCTCAATCTGGCTAAAAAGCGCATGGGCCAACAATGAAGGCACTTGCTCGGAGCCACTCCCGGCCTCGCATTCCACCAAGGCAACGCCGGTTTCGTCACACGACGATTCAATTCCCAAAACCAACAACTTTTTGACCATAGGGCGCAGAGTTTAGAGTACGGCATGGAAATCGATATTGAATCCCTCGAGCGCGCGACCCTCGACGCCGTAGCGCCGCCCGTTGTGGAATCCTTGGCTGGATGGCTCATACCCATCGACAGCACAACCATTGGCCGCGCAATAAGCGCAGTCCCGTTACGGCACGATGGCACCGACACCACCTTGATTGGAGAAATCGAATCACTCTACAAACAACGGGGCCACAAGGCGCAATTCCGGATCGCGGACGTCGTCGGGCTGACCAGCCTGCATACTTTTTTGCGGGAACATGGCTACGTGCCCCTGCAGCCCACTTTGACCATGGTGGGACGTGTGAGTGACTGGCCGCAGCCTTGGCCTGCCGCGAATGTTCAATTGTCTCTGCTACCACCAGAAGAATGGAAGCGTGTTTACCTGTCCGATAGTTTTGACCCTCTAGACGGCGCAAACCGTGTACGGGCTCTGAGCCGAAGCAGCAGCCTGGTTTACGCCCACCTGAGTGATGAATCAGGCCCAGCGGCCGCTGGTGCGGCATCGTTTAGTCAGGGCTGGGTGGGCCTGCATGGCTTGCGAACGGTTACTGACGCACGCCGAAAGGGCTATGCGCAGGCGCTCATTGCAGCGTTGGGAACCGTGGCGGTTTCAAAGGGCATCAACCGGAGTTTTTTGCAGGTTGAAGAGGGGAATTTGCCTGCCATTGATTTATACCGCCGTTTGGGCTTCCAAACTGCTTGGCGGTACCACTATTGGCGCAGGGAATCCTAGGCAACTGCCGAGTGAATGGGGGCATTCACTGCGGGTTCTTTGCGGAATTCAGGCATCTCAATATGGCGGCGGCGTTTATGCACGACCACGGCAGGAGGCGCCGTTGACGCAACGCTGTGGGAGCGAGACGATGCGTAGGATTCACCTCGACCACTCGAACGCGCTATTCTGATGGCCTCTTCAACAATTTCCGTGCTGAGGGCTTTTACCGTTGAACCATTCACCCTAACGTAGGTACCGGCTGCGGTGGTTGCCAGCAGCCCAAACTCCATGCCCATTCGAACGATTCCAAGCACCTTAAACTCCTTAGGAGCCGCGACAAACGCCTTAATTGTTTGACTGCCCAGCACGACCTGTAAAGGTGGGTGGGATTTAGATGTAGATTTTGTGTTCATGGTCCACTTTCTGTCGCCCTATATTGCGACCGCCTCCGGGTTAAACATGAACCAATCTTGCCCAAGGCTTAAGGAAACAACTTGATCAAATTATGATTTCATTGCCCCCTCCACTTGCCTACCCATTCGCACAGTCTGTCAGTGTTCAACCGTGGACAATTGACGTATGACGATAGGTCATTTCATCAAAGAAATTGGACGTGGAAAGGAAGGCGCTAGAGCACTTTCCCGGGAGCAAGCAGCAGAAATGTTGGGCCTGATTTTGGACGGCATGGTCAGCGATTTGGAAATCGGCGCGTTTTGCATTGCGATGCGAATTAAGGGCGAAACGGCTGATGAAATGTGTGGCTTTTTAGATGCTACGCAGCTTCGTCTGAGCAAAATTCAGATTCGCCCTACAAGCACACGGCGCTTACCCGTAGTCATACCGAGTTACAACGGCGCCCGAAAACTACCGGTACTCACACCTCTATTGGCGCTTTTGCTGGCGCGAGAAGGTTTGCCTGTGGTTATTCACGGCACCGCGACAGAAGATCGGAGGGTATTCACGTCTGAAGTGCTGGCTGCGCTGGGTGTTGCCGAACAGTCCGCCCACAAGCCATTGGGCCAAGGCGAGGTGGTTTTCTACCCAACGGCGGTATTGCACAGCGGGCTGCAACGGTTGCTGGACGTGCGCCGCGTTGTCAATTTGCGCAATCCAGCGCACAGCCTGGTCAAGTTGATGCTTCCTTGCGAAGGCCCGCAGATTCTTGTCACCAGCTACACCCATCCTGAGTACGCGGTGTCGATGGAACAGGTATTGAGAATCATGGGGTCTTCTGCCCTGTTGATACGCGGCACCGAGGGAGAGGCCGTGGCCGATGCCAGAAGAACTCCCAAGATGACGCGCATCGTGCGCGGCGCTGCCTCAGCGGTCCTGGAGCATCAAGCCGGAGCCCTCACCAGCCTGCCGGATTTACCCCAACATTGCGACGCGCAAACGACTGCAAACTACATTCAAAAGGTACTTGATGGGAATTCGCCCATTCCGCAACCGATCGCCTTGCAAGTCCAGCAAATCATCCGGCTGGCAGACGAGCTGTAAACCCACGTAGGCCGCCCCAAAGAGGGGTACCTTAAGGTCTTGTCGTTCTCGTCGACGCGAAACTAGCGGAAATTACCTGTATGTCCAAGCGAGTAACGCCCGGGCTGTGGCCAGACTGCCAAGCCATGCGGTTCAAGTCCCACAGCGATTGTGTCGACCTTGCCGGTTGCGGTGTCCAGGCGGTAAACCACGTCATCAAAGCGACCGGACAACCAAAGCCACTTGCCATCATTGCTGACATTGCCCATGTCCGGGCTACCGCCACCGGTGATCGGCCAGTTGGTCACAACCTTGTTGGTAGCGAAGTCAATCACCGTCACGCTGCCAGGGCCGTGGGGCTTGCCGTGGATGGAGTGCGAGCCGCGATTGGCCACATACAGTGACTTGGCATCACGGCTTGGATAGAGGCCATGCGCCGCCACACCTGTCGTAATAAATCCGACTTCCTTGAAACTTTCGCCATCGACCAAATGAACACCATCGGCTTCCATGTCAGCCACGTAGAAAAGTTTGCCATTCGGAGCAATCCGAATATCTTGCGGCATCCCTTTGGTCACCGTGCAGATCTCAGTTTCCAGCGGGTTCGGAGACTTCACGCCTCCTTTAAAGCGCGTCTTCGGCATCTCTAGTTTCAAGTAGCCGACAACAGACTTGTTCACCAGGTCAATTTTGGCCACACTGCCTTCAAATTCACAGGTAAAAATCGCATAACGGCCATCTATCGAAAAGTCGCCATGGTTGACGCCGCCGCACTTGGGCACTTCGATGGCGTATTGCAACTTGAGCGTCTTGGGATCACGAAAATCCAGCCTGTGCTTGGCCTCCGCCACGATGATTGTCGATTGACCATCCGGAGTGAAATAGACGTTATAAGGATCATCTACAGGAATGGATTTGCCAGGTTTACCCGTGCGGGGATCTACCGGGGTCAAGCTGCCGTCATTGCCACGCTCGGCATTGTTGGCAACCCATAGGGTTCTCATGTCCCATGACGGCACAATATGTTGTGGCGCCCTTCCCACCTTGAATCGGTCCACAATTTTCAGGGTGGCTGGGTCAATGACTGTGACATTGTTGCCACGCAGGTTGGGTACATAAACCCGCTCAAGATCTTGCTTTACGGCCGGCAGCATACGGTCCGTACGCGTCTCGCTGTACAGGTTATCCGACTCCACCACCGGAGCCATTCCGGCCACCGTATTGATAGCCGCCGTTGGTACCGCAGGTGACGTTCCAGCCGCGATTGCAGCCGAGCTTGCTGTTGTCAGTGCGAGAACGAAAAGCACCGACCCGCTGATATTTTTAGATTTCATATTCACAAAGTTTCTACAGATAAATTAGCGGGAAGCGTGCTGTTTCACAGCGTCTTGTATGGCTTGGACAGACCGCTCCACAATGCTGCGAATTCCAAGTTGCCCCAACTCCACAGAGGACTTTCTGGGGTCACCATAGACACCGTCAGCAGGTCCGGTTTTGGCGCCTTCGGCCAGCAAATCCATGCGCACCAGAGACTTGTCGATGGCCAGCATCATGGACGTATCGGCGAGTCCGGCATGCGTGCCAATTTCGGCATCCGAATAACCCTTGCTGCGCAAGGCCTGGATATAGGGACCCTGCGATGCCTCGTAATAGGCCGTCAGGGCCAACGCGCGAAAGCGCGGCTCGCCAGCCCATTCCTTGTTGATCTTCTCGACAGCCCGCTGCTCGTTCTTTTGGTAACCGCCATGGTCACCCAGGAACACCACATCATGGAAACCATGCTGCTTGAAACTACGCGCCGTTGACTCCAACAGAGACTCAAAGGTTGCGTCTGCTATTGAAATCGTGCCGCTGAAACGCATGTGCGCAACCGGTGGAAAGATTGAACCTTCGGGCACATAAGCCAGGACCGGCGCGACGATGGCATTGCCCAGCTTTTGCGCTATCTGGCCGGCCAGTACTTTGACGCGCACATTGTGCTTACCCAGCGCCATGTGTGGTCCGTTTTGCTCCGTACCGCCGATCGGCACCAAAACCGTGGTACTGCCATTGGCAACGGCGGCACGCAGTTCAAACGATGTCAAGTCTTCCAAAAAGACCGAATTCACGGCACTTGCCGCGGCGAATGCACAAGTGCCATTCAAAAGGATAACTAGAGCGATGCCATAGGCCCAAAGCCTGGTTGGTAAGGTGGAGTAGCGGGGCATTGGACTTTTTTTGCGAACGATGCAGCATTTTACGGTGCACGACATGCACTAAAGCGCCGGGTTATCGCAATCCAAGTGTGACTAAATGATCTTGCACCGAATCATTGCATCCTCATCAAACCCATACACGGCGCACATGCGGTGGTACCCATCGGCGACCACCACCCGGCCATGCACAACATCCCGCACCAGCAAAAGTGGAGAAAGACCGGTGCCATTGGCGATCTTGGTGTTGTTTTTCACAATGTGCGAGTTGCTGACACCCAGCAAGGACAGTCCAGATGCCCGGAAGACGTCCTTGGCCTTGAACTGAGTCAGGTCTGCAGCGCGCAGTTTGGTCACCATGTCAGCCGCAGTCTCGTCAGGGTAAATGAGGCTCAAGTAAGACCTTGCCGCGGGGTAGTCGTGCTCCTCGACATCCGCAAGCCACAGTACTTCTGTTGTTGTTTTTGACATTGATGCGCTTTCCAATCGTTATGCTTAGCGACTGAGCGTAACTCACTTGGGGCCACGGCAAAGCGTTTGGTCAAAGCGCGGCAATCTGCCAAAATTGGGCACAGTACATCAAAGGAATGCAGGGGCGTGATTGTTCGAACCAAACGACGTAGACAGCCTCGTGCGCCCGCTCCAGCGCGATGGTTTGAACTGCATGCGCCGGTCTGACTTTCGTTGCGGGTTGCATGCAGCCAGGTCGGGAGGTGCCTTTTGGTGCTTGTGTCTATTGCTGGCATTTGCCCTCAGCTTCGCCGGCACCGACTTTGACCGCATGCAGTCCCTGGCCCAGCAACAGTTCGGCCCCAAGGCCCTTGAAACGGTGGTTGCATGGCGCAAACTGATTGAAGAATCCACCTCGTTGCCAGACAACGACAAACTTAGCAAGGTCAACACCTTTTTTAATCGCCGAATCCTCTACAAGTCGGACATGGAGGTTTACGGCCAGGAAGACTACTGGGCCACGCCACTGGAATTCATGGGACATGGCGCAGGAGACTGCGAGGACTTCGTCATCGCCAAATACATGACATTGCGCATCCTGGGCATCCCCAACGAGCGTCTGCGACTTATTTATGTGCGCTACCAATCGGGGGGCGCCACCCCCATCGCCCACATGGTGTTGGGCTACTACGCGCAACCCAGTGACGAGCCGGTTATTCTGGACAACATGGTTACGAGCATCCGTACGGGCTCCATGCGACCCGACCTGGCGCCCGTCTACAGCTTTAACAGCGAAGGCCTATGGGTCGGTGGAGCAACCACCTCCAGCGCCGACCCGACCTCACGACTTTCCCGATGGCGCGATGTGCTGGACCGTTTGCACCGCGACGGCCTTTGAGATATCACACTTACCTACCTGGCTAAACCACCATGTCACTCATCAAACAACTTTGGGCCGCCATCATTCTGGTTATGGCAATGGCCTTTGCCGCCAGCACTGTTACCAGCGTACTGTCAGCCCGCCAATACCTGCAGCAACAACTTCAGGTGAAAAATATCGACAACGCCACGGCGCTGGCGCTCTCCTTGTCGCAATTGCCGAAGGACCCGGTGATGGTGGAACTGCACGTTGCCGCGCAATTCGACGCCGGTCACTACCGGTTTATCCGCATCGTTTCGCCCAAAGGCGAGACCCTGGTGGAACGTGTCTTTGACGGCAAGATTGAAGGTGCTCCGGACTGGTTTATCCGACTGATTCCGATCGCTGTGCAACCTGGACAGGCTTTGGTGCAGGACAACTGGAAACAATACGGAACCCTGACGCTGGCCAGCCAGGAACAGTACGTCTACAAGAGCCTGTGGGATGGTACGTTGGATCTGTTGCTGTGGTTTGTGCTGGGTGGCGTGGGCACCGGCATCGCGGGCACGTTCTTGCTTCGCTATATCACCCGGCCGCTGAACGATGTGGTCGACCAGGCCCAGGCCATCGCCGAACGCCGCTTCATTTTGATTCCTGAGCCCGGAACCCCTGAACTCAAAGCACTTGCGCGCGGTATGAACGATATGGTGACCCGCATCAAGACCATGTTCAACGAAGAGTCCGCACGATTGGAAACGCTGCGCAAGAAGGTCAATCGCGATCCCCTGACAGGCCTTTCGAGCCGCGAATACTTTCTGGCACACCTGCGGGAGGCACTGAGTGGCGAACAGTCGGATGGAAACGGCAGTCTGGTGATGGTGCGTTTGCCCGACCTGAACGAGGTCAATGCCATTTTGGGACGGCCGGGTACCGATGCACTGCTCAAAGACATCGGGACCGCGCTGTACGAAAGCGGCAACGATCGCCAGGGCCAGCGCGCCGGTCGGGTGAATGCCGCAGAGTTTGCAATCGTCTGCCCCGGTTACGCGACCGCCAAGGAAGCCGCGACGGACATCCACGCCCGCCTGATCCGCGATGTGTGGCCCAAATGGAGTGACAAGTTACCGGAGATGTTTCACCTGGGCGCCGTGCGGTATGTGCGTGATCAAAGTCTGGGCAGCTTGCTATCCGCTGCGGACGAGGCGCTGGCCAAAGCCGCCATCAAAGGTGCGAATACTTTTGAAGCCGTCGATGACCACAACGCCAAGGTGGCGGTTCCGGCAGAAACATGGCGCACTTTGCTTACGGAAGCGGTGGGCGGTGGCCATTTGACATTGAGCTTCTTCCCCGTCGTAACTGGCGATGGCAAAAGTGCGCTGCACCGCGAAGGCGTGGTGCGTTTGAAGACCGATGCATCTGGCACCTTGCTCACGGCCGGCGAGTTTATGCCCATGGCTGCCCAACTCAACCTGACAGCCCCGTTGGACCTGGGGGTAGTCAAACTGGCGATCGAACATTTGCAAAACAGTTCGGGCGATATTGCCGTCAATCTCTCGGCGGAGACTATCGCCGATTTCCACTTTCGCAATGAACTGGCAAATCTGCTGAAGACCTATCCGGAAGTCTGCAAACGCCTGCTGTTTGAAGTGCCTGAGTACGGGGTGTTTAGGCAATTCGATGCATTTCAGGATCTGTCGCGCACACTCAAGCAATTGGGTTGCCGCATTGGTGTGGAATACTTTGGCCAGCGCTTTGCAGACAGTGACAAATTGGCCGACCTCGGACTGGACTACATCAAAGTGCACCCGACCTATATCCGTGGCATTGCGGACAACCCTGGAAACCAGGAGTTTTTGATGGGTCTATGCAAAGTGGCACACGCCATCGGCATTACCGTCGTGGCACTGGGCGTGGAGAAGAAGGAGGACTTGCCCCTTCTGGCCAAACTGGGCTTTGACGGGGCAACCGGTCCGGGTGTTAACTAAAACCCGAGAACCAGTCGCGCGGATTTAAGGCACTTCGACGGCAAAAGTACTGCCCCGAACGGTCGCTGTGGCAGTCGGAGTCTTGACCTGGGCGGCTGTCGGACTGTTCTTCGCTACCAGGCCGGAGACCATGGCAAAGCTGCCTTTTTTAACGTTAACCAGCAAACTGCCAGCGTACGTGTTCGCGTCAAAGGAAAACTTCTCCAGCGTCATTTGGCTGTTTGCGCCCAAAGACATGCGTGACTCGTCCTTAAGCATCAAACCCACGCCGCCATTTGGAGACGTCTTGACCACGTCACCTACCTGCACGCGCGTACCAATGGCAACCGCAACGGGGGCACCACCGCGCACTATTTCAACCGCACCCACCAGCTTTTTGACGACGCCGGCTTCCATTTCTGCATGGACGAAACCGCTCCCCAGCAGGCAATAAAAAGCCATTGCAACTTGCGCCGATAGGTGGGTTTTAGCTAACCACGTTTGCTTGATGTTTTGTTCTTTGCTCATTTTCAAAGCCTGTGTGGAGATTATTGAATCTTGACTTCAACGCGACGATTGCGTGGCTCTGCCTTCGCGCCTTCGGTTCCGGCGATGGGGTCCAGATCACCGCGCCATGCCTGTTCTATTGCCGCCGCAGGAACATCGCCTTCTTTGGTCAACATTTCAAAGACCGCTTTGGCCCTGCGCTGCGACAAATCGAGGTTGAAGGCTGGATCACCCGTCTTGTCGGCGTGGCCGATTATCGTGACTTCGGGCGCGCCCGTCTTGCGATAGTCATCCAGCAATGCCCGGAAGACCACACTGGACTGAGGCAACATCTCATCTTTGCCAAACAGGAAATTGATACGGTAGTAGCGCGCAGCGGCTGGCAGCAGATCGAGCGTAGCCTTGTATCGGGTCGTCACTTCGTCCGCATTGGACTGCCCTGGCAACACCTTGTCACAACCATCCTGGCTGACGGCATAGGCCTTATCCAGTTTTACCTCACCCGATTTCTCACCCTTGATATCCAGGCGCCCTGGCTTTCCGGTCTCTTCCGGCAAAAGGGTAATGCGTCCACAGTCCTTGGAGCCAGTCACAGGTACAGGTGCTGGAACTGGCGCCGGAGCAGAACGCGTGCGCACCGGAATCACGGCTTGGGCCTTGATTTTCTCCAGCGTGTCCACCACCGACTCTTCCATCGGGCACAGGTCCGCGGGCGTTAAATCTCCGGCTTCCACGCCAGCTTCATCGGCACCGGGAATATCCGTTCTGCCTGCTCCCATGGCAACAACCAGTTGCCCCATTGCGGCCAGCGTACGCGCTTGCGCAGCCGCCTGGTCGTGGCGGGAATTGATGTAGGAACGCGAGGCCTCAAAAAATTCGTTTTGTGTATCCAGCAAATCCAGCAAGGTGCGCTGGCCAATATCAAACTGCTGACGATAGGCTTCCCGCGTTTTCTCAGTAGCCAGACGATGCCGATCGATGTAGCCCAACTGCTCATTCAGGCTACGCGCATCGCTGTAGGCCAGCGACAGGGTCTGACGCACATCGCGGCAGGCTTTTTCTTGCTGGTCACGCGCTTGATCTGCCAAATTGACCGCCTGCTTTTCTTTCGCCTGGTCGGCACCGCCCCGGTACAAGTTGTAGCTCAGGGCAATCGCCACGCCCTGTGAATGGCTGTCGCCAATCGCGCCGCCGGAGTTTCGGCCCTGGTTGCCATAAACCTGCAGATCAACCCGTGGCATAAAGCTAGACTTGGCCGTATCTATGGCCATGCGGTTTGAACGTGCGTTTTGAACGGCAGCCAACAGCACCGGGCTGTGTGGCAACCCGTCACGCATCAAGGCGTCGGTGGAAGCTGGTAGCGGTGCCAGTTTGAAAGGTTCAGGCAGACTGGGCAGAGTGCCCGACGGCTTTTCGCCTACCACCCGCAAATAGCGGGCGCTGACGTCGTGGAGGTTGGTTAGTTCGGTCAGGAGATTGGACTCCGCCAGAGCCAAGCGGCCATTGGCCTGCTCCACGTCAACGCGACGCCCAACACCGGAATTTGCCCGCTCTTCGACCAGAGTCGCCGCCTGTTTGTGCTCAATGTAGTTTTGCGTCGCGAGGTCCACCAGTTCACGGTAGCGGGCAACATCGGCATAGGCACGTGTAGCTTCCAGGGCGGCAGTTTCTGCTGCATCCAGCAGCTCGTAATAGCGGGTGAGTTTTGCGGCATTCAGGCGTTTGACTTCATTGGCAGTAAACCCACCATCAAACAATATCTGATCCAGACTCAGTTGAGCCGACGACAGGTCATAGTTGCCCAGATTAATGCCACTGCTGACGCGGCTCTCATAGCCCACGGAACCCGACAAATTAATCTGGGGCAGGAAACCGGCTTTGGCCACATTGCGCTGGCTGTCAGCTGCCTTGAAGCCATTCCACCTTGCCTGTACGTCGGGGTTGCTGGCCACCGCTTTGCGCACAGCCTGCACAAGCGGATCCGGCAAAGCTTGGGAACTTGCCGTCTGCGCAGTCACCGAGAAACTAAGCGCTATGGACGCGGCTAGAAAAGAAAACTTGAAAGTGCTTGACATATTCTGGGATTATGTATTTTTACAGCTGCAACTTGAAGGGCAACAAGCCGTCAGTATGCATGCATTGCCGACACGCCAGATTAAGTTAGCCGGCAAAAATAGCCGCAAATGCCAAGTCCTACCTGTTTCAACCAATTTCTATCTATTTATCCGATTCCAATACCCATTCCGGCTGCAGTTACTTTCACAATAAATGCTAAAACTGCGAATTCATAAAATAAATATCCCCCGAATCACTGGGACAAACTCTCAGTGGTGCGGGGGACTAAAGGCCGGGTTTAGACGTCGGTCTTGAGGTGACCCGTGTCGACCAGTTTCTTCAACAACTCTGCATCGCTGATGTGGCTACCAGAGTAAGTGGGGTCCACTGCATGGGCCAGGTTATCCCTGGCTGCGTTGAGATCCGCACCGGTAATGTTGTCGAGCACGATTTTTTGCGTTACTGCATTTGAGTGTGTGGCATCCGGCATCACATCCAGGACCAGCGTTGAACCGGAAAATTCGAACTTAAGGAACTGGTCCAAACTGCCGGACAGGGCCGCACCAGGCATTGCTGCTCCGCTGTGCTCGCCTTGCAGCAGGTCACGCAGGTCCAGCACGTCGCCCCCATTTGGAATGGACGCCGTATTGAAATTGGTGATGTGATCAATAGCTGGCGTGCCAACCGTACCCTGATCCGCCAGAGCCCACTTGAATACGTCCGCCCCAGCTGCGCTGCCCGTCATCGTATCGTCACCTGCACCGCCGATCAGCACATTGGATCCGCCGGCTCCAGCCACCAGATGGTCATTGCCAGCACCACCAATCAGACGGTCATTGCCGACGCCAGTCAGCGTGTCGTCACCCCAACCGCCGTACAACACCTGATGCCCACCGGCAGCGCCGGTCAGGTTGTCGGCACCATCGGTGCCCGCAACCAAGTTTGTTCCAGTCGCATAGGTGTAATTGTTCAAGGCCACTGTCAAATCAGCGGTCGACGTATGTCCGTTGGCATCTGCCACGGTATAGGTGAATCGGTCCGTGGCCCCCGGCTGGAAGTCTCCAGCGGCCGGAGTGTAGGTGTAGGCACCGGTCGAATCAATATGCAAAGTGCCATAAGTGCCGACCACATCGGCAGCCGTTGTGGTGCTCACAGAGGCCGTCGTTGATCCGGCAGTCACTTGCGTCAAATGCAAACTGCCATTGGGTCCAGCTAGGTCATTGGTCAATACATTGCCCGCCGTAGCTGTCGGCGCCACCCAGGACAAGTCGCGCGTTGAGACATTGGCCGTGGCAGGGGTATCGGGTGTGTAGGTGTACTGCGTTACGGAAGCGTTTGTGCTGAAAGTGAACCTGAAATTGCCCGTGCCGGTAGCTGCCTCGGTACCGGTTGCCACAAAGTAGTAGTTTCCACCGGATGCAATATTGGAAAAAGTGACGGTGCCGCTGGCTGAAATACTTTGCACTTCGACGACCTTAGGACCATTGGCGTCATAGAGAGCCACCGACATGGTGTCGTTGGTACTCATACCATTTAACGTGAGCCCCATGCTGATACTCGCAGTGTGCGTCGCATCGGCCGCTACTGTGAAGTTTGCCGACTTGACGGACAAAGGTCCTAAGCCTGCCGATGGGTCAATTGACCCCGCGATGCCAATGGCCGAATTGGTCGAAGCCGCCGCCGCACTCCAATGGGCTGGAACGACGTAGCTAATGCTGTCCACTGTATTGGCTGCAGTCGCTTGCCAATGGCCTTCGACGGCCGTAACGTTATCCGCCACGGCCGTAGGCACGCCATCGGTAACAGACAGGTTGAGCGTTCGATTGGCCTGATCGCCATCTGCATCACTGATAACGTAACTCATTGGTACGGTCAGACCGGTGGTCCCCACACTGGAGATACCGGTAAAGGCATATTCACCCGTGCTCTTGATTGTCAAGGCGCCCGCAGTTGTATTCACGCTGTATGACGTATGGGTACTGTCAAAGGTGTAGGTTGTGCCACCGACCGTTACAGAAACCAGAGAGAACGGTTGATCAGCACCTAGTTCCCCGCTCAACACATTGCCTGTGACGGTATGCGACACAGTGACTACGGTGAGCAATGCGTTGGCCACGTCGCTGGCTTTTGCGACCACCATGACATTCGGATCGGCGGCACCTGTGGTGTAGGTACCGGCTACTTCTGGCGCATGCCAGGCGATTGGCTCCAGGAAGCCTGTGTTGGCGGCGGTGAGGCCGGCAAAACCAACCGCATAGGAGTTGCTAAAGCCTTTGGTCTGCAAGAAGTTGTACCAACTCGACTCTTCAGTCGTGTCGATACCAGGCGTACTTGCATTGCTGGCGAGGTTCGGCTGTCCATCCGAGATAAACACCGATACCAATTGGTTTCCGCCGGGTGGAGGTGGCGCGAAGTTGGAAGTGACCGTTTTCAGCGCCAAGTCGTAATCGGTTTGCCCACTCGCCTGTATCGAGTTCACTGCGGCGTACGCATCGGTCAGGTTTGTGAACCAACCTCCGTTAACACCTGAACTGTGGAACGTTGCCGTGTTGGAGAAAGACGTAATGAATACGGAATGCACAGACCCGCTGTCGAACAAAGCCTTGATCGATGCCTTCAAATTCGTAAGCTCTGTACCCGCCATGCTGCCGGAACGATCAATGATCAGCACGACGTCGTTGCCCACAATACGGTTTCCACCCTCACTTACGGACACGGTCAGTGGGGTAGCTGAAGCCAGAGGCGCGTCATCCTTAACGTCAATCGCGATCGTGGCAGTCGATGTCGCATTCGATTTGTCCGTGACCTTCAGCGCGAAGGTTTCACCGCCAATAGCAATAGACGCTCCGTCATTGGCGGACGCACCGTGATTCGCAGAAGTTAGCGTATAGGTGTAACTTGCTACGCCACCAACGTAGCTGTCGATGTGCAGGAGGCCGTGTGCACCCGCGTAATTTTGACCGGCTACAAGTTCTACCCCACCGATGGTCACGGACTTGATATCGCCAAGACCATCGGCATCGCCAACAGTAAAAGTTCCCGTTGCGACGGTGGAACCGCCACCTTGTTGCGTCCCACCAGACAGCATCGCCTCGCTGACCAGATCATGGGCGTTACCGAGGTTGCCAGAATCTGTAGTGATCGTGGGCACGTCGTTGGTGCCGTTGATCGTCACTGTCACTAACTGGCTAGCTGTTCCATCCGAGCTCACTGCCGTGAAGCTGTCAGTGATCGACTGCGTTGCGCCCAACTGCTGAATCGCGGTCTGTGTGTTGTCTGCCTTGTAGGTCCAGTGGCCGTCTGCTGCCAACGTGAACGTGCCGTAGGTTCCGCCTGCGCTGGTTTGTGGCGCAAAGGTCGACTGGCCCTGGTCCGCGTCCACAATGCTCAGCAGGCCGTTGGCGTTGAGCTGGTTGCTCACCACGTTGGTGTCTTCCTGCACTGCGCCCGTATGCACGCCACCAATCACGGGTACGTCGTTGGTGCCGTTGATTGTCACCGTCACCAACTGGCTAGCCGTTCCATCCGAGCTCACCGCTGTGAAGCTGTCAGTGATCGACTGCGTTGCGCCGAGCTGCTGAATCGCGGTCTGGGTGTTGTCTGCCTTGTAAGTCCAGTGGCCGTCTGCTGCCAACGTGAACGTGCCGTAGGTTCCGGCTGCGCTGGTTTGTGGCGCAAAGTTCGACTGGCCCTGGTCCGCATCCACAATGCTCAGCAGGCCGTTGGCGTTGAGCTGGTTGCTCACCACATTAGTGTCTTCCTGCACTGCGCCTGTATGCACGCCACCAATCACGGGCACGTCGTTGGTTCCGTTGATCGTCACCGTCACCAGTTGGCTGGCCGTTCCATCTGAGCTCACGGCTGTGAAGCTGTCAGTGATCGACTG
>CAIQEX010000626.1 GCA_903870955.1 uncultured beta proteobacterium | reverse complement strand
GTTCACCTACTTCACCGACCGCGACGGCAAGTTCCAGTTGTGCGCGCTGGCCGAATCGTCATTCGACCCACTGGCCCGCACCACCAAGTTCATGCTGACCGAAGAAGCGCACCACATGTTTGTCGGCGAGTCCGGCATCAGCCGCGTCATCAGCCGCACTTGTGCCGCCATGAACGAGATGAAGACCGACGACGTGACCAAACTGCGCGCCGCCGGTGTCATCGATCTGCCGACGCTGCAACGCTATCTGAACTTCCACTTCAGCGTGACGATTGACCTGTTCGGCGCCGACGAATCCAGTAACGCTGCCACCTTCTACAACACCGGCTTGAAGGGCCGCTTTGAAGAAGGCAAGCGCGTCGATGACCACCAGCTAAAGGGTCAAACCTACAAGGTGCTGTCGGTGTCCAACGGCCAGTTGGTAGAACGCGAAGTGCCGATGCTGAATGCCTTGAACGAAGTGCTGCGTGACGACTACATCAAGGATTCGATTGGTGGCGTGGAGCGCTGGAACAAGGTCATCGAGAAGGCCGGAATCCCCTTCCGCCTGAAGACACCGCACAAGGCCTTCCACCGGAACATCGGCTCTTTGTCAGGCGCCAAGATTTCGCCGGACGGGCGGGTTGTGTCCGATGCGGAATGGAAAGCCCAAGTTGATAACTGGCTTCCCTCTGGTGCGGACCGCGCGTTTGTTGCCAGCTTGATGGGTCGGGTGGTAGAGCCTGGCAAGTTTGCCAACTGGATTGCACCGCCGGTGATGGGGATTAATCGGCAACCGGTTGATTTTGAGTATGTTCGGTTTAACTAAAGAGCTGGGTCTTTAGCTGTTCCTTCCCCTTCTATTCTTTTTACTCGTTCTACTTTTTTTACTCCCCCATCCCCCAACCCCTTACCCCCCGTCGGGGTAAGGGGAGCTTTAAGACGGACCGCCAATTTGGTTGCTGCGCTTCGGCTGCGCGTTCAATGACGTGAGGTTTATGAGAGAGGGGTAATTGGGGTGGATTTTTTATTTTTTTATTCCGATTTGCTGCGATGTCTTAGCGACAAATGACAACCATATAAATTAGGCAACCCTAACAATGAGCCCCAACCGTCACGACGCAACGCAACGCAACGTCAACCAAATGTCTTCACTTAATTGAATGCTTAGCCGAAGTGAGGACGCCAAATTGGCGGTCCGCATTAAAGCTCCCCTTACCCCGACGGGGGGTAAGGGGTTGGGGGATGGGGGAGTAAAAAAGGTGAGGGAGTAAAAAAATATAGCGAAGAATAGGGAGTTAAAGAAGGGGGAGTTAAATTAGCGCCAGCCAAAAAGAGAGAGAGACATAACATGACAGAAACCGTCATCAAACAACACCTGATCGATCCCGAAATCTGCATTCGCTGCAACACCTGCGAGGCAATATGCCCGGTCGGCGCTATAACCCATGACAGCCGCAACTACGTCGTCAAAGCCGACGTCTGCAACCTCTGCATGGCTTGCATTTCGCCGTGCCCGACCGGCTCCATCGACAACTGGCGTACCGTGCCAAAAATAGTTGCGTACTCCATAGAAGACCAACTGCTATGGGACGAACTGCCGGCTGAATTAACGGAAGAACAACTCGCACAAGCCGGTGTCGCCGAGACCGCGGTAGCCGAAGTGCAGCAGGCTGCACCGAGCACTCAGCCCGATCCCAGTGGCCAGGAGACATTCAACTCGGCCGCCTTCGGAGCCACCTTGCCACCGTGGTCTGCAGCCCATGCGTATACCAACCTCTATGGTCCCAAGGCCGCAGAAAAAACCATCACCGCCAAAGTGGTCGGCAATGTGCGTGTCACCGAAGTCGGTGCCACGGCCGGTGCCGACTACGACACCCACCACATCGTGCTGGACTTTGGCAGCATGCCGTTCCCGGTGCTGGAAGGCCAGAGCATTGCCGTCCTGCCACCCGGCCTCGATGAACACGGTCGCGCCCACCATGCACGCCAGTACTCGATTGCCAGCCCGCGCAATGGTGAGCGCCCGGGCTACAACAACCTCTCGCTGACCATCAAACGCGTGCTGGAAGACCACAGTGGAAAGCCGGTGCGCGGGGTGGCATCCAACTACATGTGTGATCTGAAGATTGGCGACACGGTGCAGGTCATCGGGCCCTTCGGCAGCAGCTTCCTGATGCCGAACCACCCGCGTTCCAACATCGTGATGATTTGCACCGGCACCGGTAGCGCGCCCATGCGCGCCATGACTGAATGGCGCCGCAGGTTACGCAACGCTGCCATCCGCAAGCAAGAGCGAAGCGCCGCCGGGCCGCCCCAAGGCGCATCAGCCCCCACGGGGGGCAGCGACCCGCGCAGCGGTGGAGCGTGGGGGCACTAAAACCCCAGGCTGGCGAGCAAATCGTCTACTTGCGACTGGTCGGTCACGACGTCGGGGTTGTTGTCGGTATTTACCGCCGGTCCGCTGAGTGCGGGCACGTAGGGGGCGTGCGG
>CAIQEX010000625.1 GCA_903870955.1 uncultured beta proteobacterium | reverse complement strand
GTTTAATTAGCTTGAAAATCCGCAAATTGGTGCGCAATGCACCATAAGAATGCGATAAATACTTAATGAAAACTTACACAATATAGTTTTTCTTAACTTATGTCAATTTGATGTTATCGGTAATTTTGATAAATACACAAAATATCGAATTGTGTGAGAAATTACCTACAGCAAAAAAAGCGTCGTCATTACATTCGTTACGAATTGATGCAATTTCATTTGTATCAGTTGTAACGTTTTAATCACTAACGCAAAAAGTCCGACGGGAGTGATTCACAAAGTAATTGCATTTTGCTTGGGTGCTGAACCCGAGATCTTTGGACTTCTAGTGCAAACCCAGTGGAGTGTTACGCGATGAATTCAAAAACAAAGATCGGCGTGAAAACGGCCTCAAGCCAAACCCGATTCAAATTACTCACCTCGGCCGCTATGGTTGCCATGGCGCTCACCTCGATGTCGGCGATAGCCGGTGCCGGCAAAGTTTGCCGTGAAAATGACTCTGCCCTGGGCATTGCAAATCCGAAAGATAACTGCACTAGCGGCACCATTGGCACCTACTACGCCAACAGCCCGAAACTGCGCAAGTTCGTAGACACCTTGCCAGGCTTGACCTCGGGCAATACCAACACCTTTGCCGCCGGCCAGACCGGTAACTACCTCTCCGTTGCAGTCGCTGACACCAGCACTTATCCTGGTTCCGAGTACTTCATCATTGGCGTCGTCGAATACACCCAGTGGATGCACAGCGACCTGCAAAAGCCAACCATTCTGCGCGGCTACGTACAGTTATACCCACGCTTGAGCGAGCGCCCCCTTGGTGCAAGCAACCCGCCAACCAAGGCAGTGGACACGCTGACGGGCCAAGCACTTCCCGCACCCGTGCCGCTGTATTACCCCAAGGCCGACGGCACTGGGCTTGACCTTACTAAACCAATTTACTGGCCGGGAACTATCAAAACCGACCCCAACACTGGTAACGTGACTGGGGAGCAGGTCTACGCCTACAGCAATCCCAGCTATCTGGGCCCCACTATTCTGACGATGACTGGCACGCCGGTAAGATCACAGATGGTCAATCTCTTGCCTACTGGCCGGGCCACACTTGATACCAACGGCAGCGTGACCGCCCGCAACGGCGACATCTTCCTGCCCGTGGACGAATCTCTCGGCGGCGCCGGTCTGACGCCTGCCGGCGACAAGTACCCGCAAAACCGCGCTGCCTTCCACTTGCATGGTGGCGACTCACCCTGGATCAGCGACGGCACGCCCCACCAATGGATTACGCCCGCAGCGGACCCTTCGCCTTACAAGGCTGGCAGCCGTGTCATGAACGCGCCGGACATGCCGTTCCCAGGTGAAGGCTCGCTCAACGTGTACTACCCCAACGACCAAAGCGCACGTTTGATGTGGTACCACGACCACACCTTTGGCCTGACCCGCCAAAACGCATATGGTGGCGAGGCCGCTGGCTACGTCATCATGGATGCGGCTGAAATGGCTCTGCTCAACGGTGGCTCGCTAAGCACTCCTAACGGTTCTGTCAATATCAGCAAGGCCATCCCCAATGGTCTGCTAGACCAAATCGTGCTGATCATTCAGGACAAGACCTTTGTGCCGGATGACATTGCAGTGCAAGATTCCAAATGGGACACCAAAGCCTGGGGTCGCCCCGGCGATTTGTGGTTCCCGCACGTCTATGAGCCGTTTCAGCTCTGGGGCACCACCGAACCCGCCGCAGGCACCGATCCTGCAGACCCGCTCAACAATATTGGTACGAACCCGGCGGGCCGTTGGGACTATGCCGTGAACGACCAATATGGAACTTACCAACCACCAAAGGTTGGCGCCACGCGCCTGGATTCAGACTACGGCATGGTTGCCTTTCCTGATGGTTCGTACGCCGACGGAACACCCGGCAAAGGCCCATCCGCCACACCCGAGTCCTACATGGACACCCCGGTGATCAACGGTGTCGCCTATCCAGTCTTGAACGTGGAGCCCAAGGCCTACCGCGTGCGTTTCCTGAATGGCGCCAATGACCGCTATTGGAATCTCTCGCTTTGGAAGGCAGCTCAATCGGACTCGGTCACCGACCAGGCAACTGGTAAAGCCACTGCGCCAAACACCGAAGTGACGATCATCCCGTTTGGTTCGAGCCAGACGGATGCCAGCGGCAACCTCATCAATACTTCCAACGACCCTGCCGGTATTCCCGATCCAAGCACAGCCGGTCCCAGCATCATCCAGTTCGCCAATGAGTCGGGATTTTTGCCTCAGCCCGTGGTGCACAAGCCCACCTTGATGAGCTTTGACATCAACGGTGAAGAAATCGCTGGCGACTTCTACCTGGCCGCTGCTGAGCGCGCCGATACGGTGATTGACTTCTCGCAGTTTGCTGGCCAAACCCTGATCATGTACAACGACGGCACAGCCCCCGTGCCTGGCGGTGACCCGCGCTACGACTACTTCACCGGCAATGCGGACCAGTCCGCGTTTGGTGGTGCACCACCCACCCAAGCAGGCTATGGTCCGAACACCCGTACCTTGATGCAAATCCGCGTGGCTGCATTGCCCGCCGGTACGAATCCACCACCCGCCTATGACCCAACGGATATTGGTGGCGCCCTCGCCACCGAGTTACCCAAGGTCTACACCGCGACGGCCGAGCCGCACGTGGTTGGCGCACTCCTGGGTGCCGTTGATCAAAATCTTGGTGCACTGCCGACATCGGTGGACGCTTCAGCCAACACCATGCTTCTGGCAGACGGCAATACGGTGCCGCTTACCATCAAGACGATTCATGGCTACACCGACACCAACATTGGCCGTCTGATCGCCCAACTGGGAACAGAGTTGCCACTGGCCGATGGCACTGCAGCACCCACTCCGCTGTCCTACATCGACATGCCTACCGAAATTCTGAGTCAGGATGAGATTCAGTACTGGTGGATCAAGAACTACGACGTGGACAACCACCCCATGCACTTCCACTTGTTTAACGTGCAAGTGCTGGCGCACCGTCTGCATTCCGATAGCTCTTTGCGGCCGCCGACACCAGACGAACTGGGTTGGAAGGAAACCGTGAAGAACTGGCCGGGTGAAGACGTTATCGTCGCCGTCAAGCCCAAAACACCGCAGCTGCCTTTCGGCCTGCCAAACAGTGTTCGCACGCTCGACCCGACCATGCATACCGGTGCCACCGCCAATGACGTGCTGTACGGCACGACCGTGGCTGACGGCGTCAATACGCCCTATGCCTTTGCGCAATACGATCTGGATGCCACCAGCCCAACCTACGGCGCCTCCAAGTCTGTTTCCAACACCAAATACGACTACGGTTGGGAATACGTCTGGCACTGCCATATCTTGGGTCACGAAGAAAACGACCTGATGCGCCCGATGGTGTTCAAGCCAGTGATCAACGCGTCCGCTGCCCCCAGCAATGTGGCCGTTGACGCCACCGGCACTGTCACCTGGACCGATGCGACCCCCGCCTACCTCTTGGACGCCAATGGGGCACTCGTTCTGGACGCAAAAGGCTTGAGACAGCCGGTTTCAGAAACGAAGGGCAATCAAGCCAACGAAATTGGTTTCCGCGTCGAGCGCGCCACGGTCACGATTGCTAACGGTATTGCCACACCTGGCGCCTTTGTGGCCCTTGCTCCGTCGTCGACTGTGGTTGACTCCCGCGTCAACACGCTCGCCAATGCGAATAGCTTTAAGGATGCGCCAGCACCCTTCACGGACTACCAGTACCAAGTGGTGTCGGTTAATGAAGCTGGCGAAACAGTCAGCGCTGTCGCAACGCTGTCGCAAGCCCCGGCTGCAGCCACCGGTCTGACCGTCGCTGCACTGACCGCCAGGACCTTGACACTCAATTGGGTGGACGCTTCCAGCAATGAGGAAGGCTTCAGCGTTGAGTTCAGTATCGACGGTGGCGCCAACTGGAATGCGGTGACGGGCTCCCCCGTGCTGCCCAACGTGAGCACCCTCGCAGTGTCCGGTTTGACGCCCGCAATGCCTTACCAATTCCGTGTGGCGCCTACCAAGGCTTCGCTCACGAGCTATGTGCCTCAGTACGCAACGGCTAGCGCTACGACACCTGCCGAATTGCTGGCGCCAGTAGTGACCGTTAAATCCACCACTGACCCAGTCAGCGGAGTGGCGCAGGTCCTCGTTAGCTGGACCGACACCTCTACGGGTGAAACCGGTTATACCGTCGAGCGTTGTGCTGGTACTACCGCAACGTGCGCCAGGACCACAGCCGTCTGGACCATGCTGTCGTCTACAGTGGCCAAGAACAGCACCAGCTACCTGGATACACCGGCAACCGCTGGCACGACCTATGTCTACCGCGTGAAGGCTGTTAGTACAGTGAATGCCATCACCGTCAATGGCCCGCTGGGAACCTCGGCGCAAGTCGTTGCATCACCCATAGTGGCAGCGCCAACCGGACTGTTGGCTTCCACCGCCACAGGTGCCGTGGTGCTGACCTGGGTCGACGCATCCACCAACGAGACGGCTTTCAACATTCTGCGTAGCCCGCAGGGTGCCGGCGCCTTCGTGCAGGTCGGTACAGTGGCTAGAAACATTGTCACCTTTACCGATGCAACAGTAGGTTCGGGCATTGCATACGACTACCAGGTGGTTGCGGTCTATACCACCACGACGTCGACCTCGACTTCCACACCGTCGAACACTGCCACCGTCACCTCACCGCTGATTGCAGCGCCGGTAGTCACTGCTAATGTTGCAGCGGGCACCATGGTGTTGAACTGGGTTGACAACACGACCAACGAAACCGCGTACCAAATTACGCGTAACGACGGAACAGTGTTTACAACGCCAGCTCGCAGCACCACGTTGAAGGCGGCAGTCGGCGGAGCGGTGACCTACACCGACACCACTGCAGTACCGAACGTTGCGTACAGCTACACAGTTAGAGCCATCACCTCGGCCGCAGCGGTGTTGCCGGTCGTGGTCGGAGAGCCATCGAACCTGGTAACGGCCACCGTGGTCATGGCGGCGCCAGGGGCTCCGAAAGCGGTTCTGAACAGTGCGACGAAGGTCACCGTAACGTGGGCGGATAACTCCAACAACGAGACCGGCTTCGTGGTGGAACGCTCTACAGACAACGGTACTTCTTGGACAAAGTTGTTGCTCGCAACCCAGGCCTATTCAGTGCGGGCTGGCACTGCAGCGACCGCCAGCTACGTCGACACCTTGGTGGCTCCCGTTCAAAATGGCACGTATCAGTACCGCGTTTCTGCTGTGAAGCAAACCGGCACGGGTACAACTGCGGTGACCACGGCAATTGCGGCTGCCCTCAGCGCGTCTAATGTGCTTGACGTCAGCTTGCCTGCGGCTCCCACTGGACTGTCTGTAACCCCCGGTGCTACGACTACAGTGAACGTGAGTTGGACTGATAACGCGACCAATGAAACGGGCTTCACATTGCAGCGCGCTACCGACGCGGCCTTTACCAAGGCTTTGACGACCACGAAGGTGGCTGCGGCGGTATCCGGCACGGGTAGTGTGTATAACCTGCCCCCGGTGACTGGCCTGAAGAAGGGCACGACGTACTACTTCCGTGTAGCCGCTACCAACGTATTGGGCGCCTCTGGTTACTCCACAGCGGCCTCGATCGTGGCACCTTAAGCGAAAGAACCGGGGCTCTGTGAATTTCACAGAGCCCTCGGTTTGTCTGTTGCCAGCTCGAGGCATTTCGCTAACGTATTCCATTCTCCATTTCCTTTCATGAACCCGAAGTCCCTACTCCCTTTGCTGGTGCTGCCGCTGCTGCTCGCCGCCTTTCCGGCGGTCGCACAGCTCGCCACCGACGCCGATGTGGCGGTGGGTCGGCGCATCTATCTGGAGGGCGTGTTGCCCAACGGTCAAGCGTTGCGTGGTGTGCGCTCGGACACTGGCGCGGTGACTGGCGCGGCGGCCGCTTGCGTTAACTGCCACCGCCCCAGTGGACTGGGAATGGTGGAAGGCAATGTGGGTGTACCGCCCATCAATGGCCGCGCATTGTTTGGCGGGGGTGCGCCAGTGATTGTCCGTATGGACCGCCGGTTTGATCCGGGTCTTTCGGTGCCACACGCGCCATACAGTGAGGCATCTTTTCTGAGTGCCGTGCGTGATGGCAAACACGTATCCGGGCGCGACATGCATGCGCTGATGCCACGCTACACGTTGTCTGACGCACAGTCGCAAGCGGTATCGGCCTATTTGAAAACGCTGTCGACAGACATGTCACCCGGCGTCGAAGGCGACACCATTCACATGGCCACAGTCATCGCACCGGGCGTAGCTCCCGAGCGCCGTCAAGCATTTATCAATACGCTGACAACGACGGTCAAGCAGATGAACCTCAATGTGATGACCGGCAAGCGGCAGAAAATGATCGCGGTGGAAGAGCGTCGTTTGAACTCGCGGCGCAAGTGGACGCTGGACATCTGGGAACTCACCGGTCCAAGTTCAGGCTGGGCTGAACAATTGACGCAACGGCAACGCGAGAAGCCGGTATTTGCTTTGGTCTCTGGCCTGGCAAAAGATGAGTGGCAACCGGTGCAGGATTTCTGTGAAAGCCAGCGTGTGGGCTGCTGGTTTCCCAGTGTGGATTTAGTCCCCGCGGGTGCCGCGCAGTCGCACTACAGCGTGTACTTTTCAGCGGGTATCGCCACCGAAGCCGAGGTGATTGCACGCAAACTCGGGACCGAAAGCGGTCGGGTGGTGCAATTGGTAAGTGCCGATCCGGTGGCAAACGGTGGCGCCGCTGCCTTGCGCGGTGCTTTGGCAAAAGCACCGAAGATTGCAGTCACCGATGTGGACGTTGGTCAAGGTTTGGCGGCTGTGAAGGCTGCCCTTGACGGGCTGGGCCAGCAAGACAGTCTGGTGCTCTGGCTCCGTCCGACAGACTTGAAAATGCTGGCAAGCCTGAATGCCAGCGCGGCCTCGGTGTTTGTATCGGCCACACTGGGTGATGGCGAAAAGCTTGAATTGCCCACGGAGTGGCGCAAGCGCGCGACCCTGGTGCAACCGCTGGAAGTACCCCGTCTGCGCGCCGCCAATCTGGAGCGCCTGGATGCCTGGATGGCAGGGAGTAGGGTCCCGGCGGTGGACAAGCGTCTGCAGTCAGAGGTTTCATTTGCGGCCAATTCCCTGCAGGCCATGTTGCGCGGCATGCTGAACAACCTGCACACCGACTACCTGATCGAACGCGCCGAGTCGGGACTGACAAGTTTTGAATTGATGCAGGTACAGGAAGAAATCCAGGCCATGATGATGGGCACCATGAACAAGCGTCCGTTGTCAGCGGCACCGCCCACAGCGGAACAGGCGGCCGCCATGGCGGCCTTGTCCGACGCACAACGTGCCCACCTGGAAGAAATGCAAAAACGCGGTGGCACCACCGTTTATCCGCGACTGAATCTTGCGCAAGGCCAACGTTTCGCCTCCAAGGGCGCTTATCTGGAGCGTCTGAACCCGGACGGTCCGGGCACCACGGGCGAGCCGGAGTGGGTGGTCCCTTAAGGCTCGCCTAATCTGTTTCGCTCACAATTATTTCAATTTTCAAACCACACCATCAGGAGTTAACAACATGCTAAAAAAAATTATTTTGTCGGTTGCCGCCGTGTTTGCCGCTAGCAGCTTTTGCCTGGCCCAAACGGCACCGGCCAAAGACAATACCCACCGCAGCTACGACCAGAGAGCCCGCGAATGCAAAAAGCAGGGCGCTGAACAAAAGTTGAGCGGCGAAGAACTGCGCACGTTTATTGCAACGTGCCTTAAGGGTTAAATTCCCAACTGGGCCACTATGAATGAGTTCAGCAAGGGGAAGACCGCTCAAGACCTGGTGCACTTGCTTGTCAGGCATGACCCAACGGTATCGGACGACAAGATTGCAGAGGTGGTGAGCGAGTGGGGTGAGCTCATGGAAGAGCGGTCAGCGCATAAAGACGATCCCGCCGAGGATGAAGACACCCTGGGCGACACCGACGCCGACACCGACAAAGGTAACGGGCCTTGAAGCGGCGCCCATAAAGCGCCGCTCAGGCCTCCTGCAGATTCAGCAAGTCCAGTGCGCTTTCAAATTCAAAGGCACTGATTGCGGTTTCAATTAGCACCCACTGGGCTAGCAAGGGTCGCAGGATGCCGACGTGGCTATCCCAGATTTCCAGTGCATTGGCACTGTCGTCTTGCAGGCATCTCTTGATTTCCCGGATGACCTTAAGCGCCATCAGACGGTCCTGCGGGCTGAGCGACGCTTTGTCGGGCACCTCCAGGCTTTGTGAAAAACCGGGGGTTTTCCGGAGCGCCTGAATCAGGCTTTGCAAGGACCCATCTGCGCCTATAAGGGCTGGCGCGAGCAGCAGGGGATCGGACACCGTGCCCAACAGGTTTTCCAGAGCATCTGCGCTGGCAAACAAACCCATGGCACCCAGACTACCGGCCAAACCCTTCAACGTATGCGCGATGAGGGCGGCGTTGTCGTCAGTGCCTGCGCTATCCGGGTCGTCACGGTTGCCGGTTTTTTCGCTGAGGGCACTTTTTGCCTGCATCAGACTCTGGCGTATGCGTTGTATCGCGTCCGCCTGTGAGGCAACAAACTTGCGCAGCAGCGAGATATAGAGATCCGGCTTTTGGGTGGTGCGGGACAGGCCCAGGGTCACGTCCAGGTCCGGGACTTCGCGCAAGGCTGCCAGCAGCACCGCAGTGCCTCCTTGTATCCGCGGCACGGGGCTGGTTGCCTGGCTTGCAAGTGGACGCGCGGCGTAACTTTCGGCACTGCGTGGCTTGATCCACTGCAACAGCGCCTGCCACAGCTCTTCGGCGTTGATGGGTTTGGTGACGAACCCGTTCATGCCTGCTTGCAGGCAGCGGTTGCGGTCGGCCTCCATGGCATTGGCGGTCATGGCCACAATCGGCAAGT
>CAIQEX010000624.1 GCA_903870955.1 uncultured beta proteobacterium | reverse complement strand
TTGTGGAACAACAAAACGCGCGGCGCGTCCACTATCACCATGCAGTTGGCTGGTTTGCTCGACGAAGATCTGAAGCGCAGCGCCGGTGGGCGCAGCGTGGTGCAGAAGATCGAACAAACGGTGTCGGCCCAGTTGCTGGAGAACGGCTGGCGCAAGGACCAGATTTTGGAGGCGTATCTGAATCTGGTGCCGTTTCGGGGTGAGTTGGTCGGCATCGATGCACTCAGCCGCACCCTGTTTGGCAAGGCCGCGCAGGGCTTGGACAACCGCGAGGCGGCGGTGGCTGCAGCCCTGGTGCGTGCGCCCAATGCTAAGGCGGCGCAAGTGGCGCAGCGCGCGTGCAGCGTGCTCAAGTTGGTGGAATCTTCAAGCAAAGCGGTGGACTGCGAGGGCCTGGATTTGTACGCCCAGTCCGCCTTGCAGCACCGCGACTTTGCGGCAACCGAAGGCATTGCGCCGCATCTTGCGCAGCAGGCCCTGCGCTTGCGCAAGGCTGCCAAAGTCGATGCTAATTTCAACGCGATCACCAACATCGTCAACACCACGCTCAAGGCCCCCTTGCAGCGCTTTGCCGTGCAAACCCTGCAGCAGCAGTTGCGCGAGTTACAGGCCCGCCATGTGGAGGACGGCGCTGTCGTCGTGCTGGACAACGCCACGGGCGAGGTGCTGGCTTGGGTCGGCTCGTCGGGCGAACTGAGTAGCGCTGCCGAGGTGGATGGCGTCACTGCTTTGCGCCAACCCGGCTCCACGCTCAAACCATTTTTGTACGCACAGGCGATTGCCGAGCGGCGCATCACCGCTGCGTCGCTGCTGGATGACTCGGGCACACAAATCCAGACCTCGGGCGGGCTCTACATTCCGCAAAACTACGACCACCATTTCAAGGGCTGGGTGTCGGCACGCACGGCCTTGGGTGCATCACTCAACGTGCCAGCCGTGCGCACGCTGGTGATGGTGTCGCCCGATGCCTTTCACAAGCAACTCACCGCCCTGGGACTTCCCCTGAAAGAAACCGGCGACTACTACGGCTACAGCCTGGCGTTGGGCAGCGCCGAGGTGTCGCTGCTGCAACTCACCAATGCCTACCGCACGCTGGCCAATGGCGGGCGCTTCAGCACCACGCGTTTTTCGCCGGGCGGCAGCACAACGGCGAAGCCGGTGCTCGATGCCGGAGCGGCATTCATCGTCGACGACATCCTGTCCGACGCCAACGCAAGGGCGCGCACCTTTGGCACCGACAGCATTCTGGCCACGCGCTTCTGGACGGCGGTGAAAACCGGCACCAGCAAAGACATGCGCGACAACTGGGCGCTAGGTTTCAGCCAACGCTACACCGTAGGCGTGTGGGTCGGCAATGCCAGCGGTGCGCCCATGTGGGACGTGAGTGGCACGACCGGCGCGGCACCCATCTGGGCCGCCGTCATGAACTATCTGCACAAGACACAGCCCAGCAATCCGCCCAAGCCACCAGCGGGCGTGGTGCAACAGGCGGTAAATTTTGTACCTCCCGCGATGCTGCAAACCGTGTCCACCGCAAGCGCGCACAGCCTCGAAGCACCGCGGTTGGAGTGGTTTCTTCAGGGCACGCAACAAGCCAAGTTCAGCCTCCCTGGCGAAGCTGCCGAAGCAAATGCCAGGGCCACGCAAGGTAAGTCACTCGCCAAGGCCATCGCCCGCATCACCGCCCCCGCCAACGGCAGCATCATCGCCCTGGACCCGGACATCCCGCCCAAAAGCCAGCGTCTGACTTTCACCGCCGAAGGCCAGGGCACGCACTGGCTGATGGACGGCAAGGAATTCGCCAAGGGCACCAGCGCGCAATGGCTACCCTGGCCGGGGCGGCATGTGGTGCAGTTGTTGGCGGCCAATGGAGAGAAGCTGGATGAAATCCGGCTTGAGGTGCGGGGCGCCGGGGTGCGCGCCGTGCGCTGAGCCATTCTCAAAAACTTTCAGCCCCCACACACCGGATTTCATTCGAACAACCCGGACCTAGCCGGTACCATCGCACAAGTTTCAAAAACCAAAATACACCATGACCGTTATCACCACCATTGAAGACCTTCGCGTCCTTGCCGAAAAACGCGTGCCGCGCATGTTTTACGACTACGCAGACTCCGGCTCCTGGACCGAATCGACCTACCGCGCCAACGAATCCGACTTTCAGAAGATCAAGCTGCGCCAGCGTGTGGCGGTGAACATGGAAAACCGGAGCACCGCCACCAAAATGGTCGGCCAGGAAGCCAAGATGCCGGTGAGCATTGCGCCGGTGGGTTTGTGCGGCATGCAGAGTGCCGACGGCGAAATCAAGGCGGCCAAAGCGGCAGAGAAGTTTGGCATTCCGTTCACGCTGTCCACGATGAGCATCTGCTCGATTGAAGACATCGCGCAAAACACCCAGGCCCCGTTCTGGTTTCAGCTCTACATGATGCGCGACCGCGAGGCCATGAAACGGATGATTGGTCGCGCCAAAGCGGCCCGCTGCAGTGCGCTGGTGCTGACGCTCGATTTGCAGGTCATTGGCCAACGCCACAAGGACTTGAAGAACGGCCTGACCGCGCCACCCCGTCCCACCGTTGCCAACATCATCAACCTGATGACCAAGCCGCGCTGGTGCCTGGGCATGGCGGGCACACGCCGCCACACCTTCGGCAACCTGGTCGGCCATGTGAAGGCCGTGACCAACATGAACTCGCTGGCCTCCTGGACCAACGAGCAGTTTGACCCGACCCTTTCTTGGGCCGATGTGCAGTGGGTCAAGGAGCAATGGGGCGGCAAGCTCATTCTCAAAGGCATTCAGGACCTGGAAGACGCGCACCTCGCCGTGGCCAGCGGAGCCGACGCGATTGTGGTCAGCAACCACGGTGGACGCCAACTCGACGGCGCACCCAGCAGCATCTCGGCGCTGCCGGAAATTGCTCAGGCGGTGGGCGACAAGATCGAGGTCTGGATGGACGGCGGTATTCGCAGCGGTCAGGACGTCCTCAAGGCCTGGGCCCTGGGTGCGCGCGGCACGATGATTGGCCGTGCCATGGTGTATGGCCTGGGCGCCATGGGTGAAGCAGGCGTCTTAAAAGCGCTGCAAATCATCCACAAGGAACTGGACATCACCATGGCCTTTTGCGGCCACACCAATATCCAGAACGTGACCACCAACATCCTGCTGCCGGGCACCTACGACTTTAAGAGCTGACGCGCGAACAATCCTAGATCTCGAATACGTCCGAGTAGACCGGCCGGGTGGCGGTTGCGCCCGTCAACCCGCCCAAGACCATGGCCGCGCCGGACGTGCTGTCGTCGGCGGGTAGCACTTCGAGTTCGCCCATCACCAGACGCATGCGTTGGCTACCGCGCGCTGCGGGCAGGTCCACTTTGTTGCTCCAGACCGTCGCGGCCGGTGTCACCTGACTGCGCGGCAAGGCCTGCCAGCCGCTTTGCACCGGCACCCAGGCTTCGCCCTCGGCCGTGGTGTGCAGCACCTCCACCCGCACCGACATCACCGTCGGCACCAGCTTGGCCTTTTGTGAGAACGGTGCCGGGCCGGCACCGCTCACGCGCAGCATGCGTGGATGGTCGGGCACTGCAGTCAGCGTTACGGTGCGATCCGGCGCGCACTGGATGAAGTCGGCCTGCACCACTTTGGAAAGCTCTGCACCCAGCACCGAATGGGGCTGCATGCGGGCCAGCGCAAAGCGGATAAACGGGAAATACGCCGGGCCCAGATCCACCGTGATGTCGCAGTACCAATGCTGGCGCTCGGCATCGAAGTGCACCGCGTGCGCCGCCACATCCACCAGCGTTGTGTCACCCAACTCCTGCAACGTGAAGTTGGAACTGCGCAGCACCGCTTCGGGGAAGTGGGTCAGCGTGGGCAAGGCATCCGGTGGTTGTGACACCCATATCGGGTCGTAACCCCATTGCGTGACCACATGTTTGTACCCTTCCGGCACCTTCAGCAAATTGGGTTTTCCGGCCAGCACATTCACGCCTTTTGGACCCGAATAAATCACCACACCCAACAACTCGCCGTCACCCGAAGAGAACCAGGGACGTTTCAACACCACGCGCAGGCCACCGCCCTTGCGCGTGAAGTGCAAAGGGCTGTGCGCAGTGTCGCCCTCGGGCACAGGCACATCGCCCAAGGGACCAGAACGCGCCCAGCCAAAGGTGGGAATGATGTATTCGATTTGCGGCGCATCGGGCCGTGCGGAACTGAGAATGTCCAACGCAAACTCCGACTCGGACGCGAGAGAAAAGTCCTCTGGTTTTGCAGCGTTAGCGTCGAAGTATTCCTGGTAGCGGCTCACCGCCGTGGCCGTGTAGTGCACGCGGTGGTATTTGGTGTCGGTAAAAGCATGCTGTTGTTGCCAGAACCCGGCGTGCGCAGACTGCATGTCGCCATGCACCCAATCGAAGGCATGGCTGGTGCAAGGCGCAGCGAAATCCGCACCCGTGCCAAGCTGGGTTACATCGTCTATGCGGTCGGTCCAACGGGCATGCAATTCGACCTTGCCCGTGCTGGGTCCGTCAACCGAAACACTGCCG
>CAIQEX010000623.1 GCA_903870955.1 uncultured beta proteobacterium | reverse complement strand
GGGCTCGTTGGAAATATTGCGGGTCACCAGACCAACCCGAATGCCAGCCGTCGCAATGAGCGTTCGGATCAGGGCTGCCATACCAGGATAGAGCTTTGCCTCATCACGGTAAACTTCGGTCAGCGTCGCCAGAATATTTTTGCGACTCTGCTTGGCCAGTTGCTTACTGATGTTGAATGGAAATTCCTTGAGTCCACCCAGATATTTGAATAGTTTGTGGCGTTTTTGGAAGCGCTCAAGATCGCCCAGCTCCATGCCGTGCCTACTAAAGGTATCAACGATGACCGGATAGGCATCAATGGTTGTGCCATCGGCATCAAAAACAATGAGTCGTTCGTTATTGCTGTACACGGTTCACGATCGGATGGAGTTGTTGGTCCCGCACTGCATAGGCTTTTGGTTCACTTTAAAAAACGCATTCACGGGTTCATCTATCAAGCCATTTTGTAGCAGCCAATGTAGCTCATCGCCAATATCGCGCTGCATAAGACTTTGAATCGATCCGCGCGAATGCGTCCCATCGGTCAGGTTCGATATTTGACGCATCCGTAGCATTAAGTAGGGGGCAGGCTTCTGCAGAGTTTTTATCCCTGTCTCTGTCTTCTTCAAGTGCATTTCTGTCAACTCCCCATCAAAAGATGCATGGGACGATAGCTGCAAACAATTAAGCGCCTGTGACACCCTGAACACGCGCTGCGGATCAAGGGTTGTTGCAAGTCAATCCGGATCATGAGTATTTGGGATATTCGCTATTTGCAGACTGCCAAACCAGTACACCAGGAGGTGCCTGCCTGTTGTTGTTGATGTTGTTGTGTCATCAAAACGAAACATACTGTATATATCGTTACGGGATGGAGACTTTTATGACTGACAAAAAAATTCAGCGCCCTTTATTCGAAATGATCGCTCGTTGGTTTAGCTTGCACACACACAGAGCAGCATTGCATGATCCAGTACACGTCGGTGCCTTCGCTGGCTCTTACTTGGAGAGGCAAATGTGGGATCACCAGTAGAGCTTGTGAAAGTTAGCAAGCAAACAGGACTTGTGGTGCTGATTTCTGTGTTGACGCTCTTCCTTGGCGTAAGCAGGCATATGCGGCCAAGTTACATGCACTCTCTATGCACAAATACACGCCATTGATTTAGGTCAGTGCGGTGTAATTGCAAAGTGTCAGCTTGAGGCCACCAGAGTTGTGGCGAACCGTGCGCCGTCCCTTCAAACACGTGCCAAGCCGCATCGTCACGGCTTCAAGCCAACCGAATTGACTTAAACGAACTTCGCTCCGAGCCACAGTCATGCGTTCAAGTATGTGATGAATTCTTGACTCACCTGTGGCCCGAACGGCTCATTGCTTGGTAGCGCAGAGGTTCATAGCATTTCCGCTGAAACAAAACTAGAGGAAATGCCTGTCACATGATCGCCCGTCCCCCATTCATCACCACATCCAAGCTTGGTGAAATGGCCGCGCACCGGTGCTGCCGATGAAAGAGTCGTACGACGAATTTGTTGCGCGTACGGAAGGCCCTCGACCTGACCGCTCGATGGCGCTTACCGCGATTGTCTTTGTGGCGCTGTTCTTTGCAATGCAGTTCAGCTACGAACTCTGTCGCGGTTCGCGCTTCGAGCATTGGGTGATTGGCGACCTGACCGTCAAGCCCGCCGCCCGCGTCTTACAGTGGTTGTCGCCCGAAGTTGGCGTCCAGGCGCTGGGTAACCAGCTGCGGGCGCCTGGCGGCGGTTTGGTGGTGAAAAAGGGCTGCGAAGGGGTTGAAATCATGTTCATGCTGGTGGCGGCCTTTGCTGCCGCCAGCCTGTCGTGGCGGCGCAAGCTGTTGGGGCTCGGTGTGGGTTTGGTCATGGTGTTCGTCCTGAACCAAATTCGGTTGGTGGCGCTGTTTTATGCCTACCGTTACGACACCGAGCTCTTTGGCCTGTTGCATGGCACCGTGGCCCCGATCGTGCTGGTGCTCCTGGTGGGGCTGTATTCCCTGGCATGGTTCAAGCCTTCATTGGATCCGATGAGCCGCAGTAATGCAGGCGACGATGCACGAACGTTGGCGTAGTTTCGCTCTACGCCTGATACTGGCCACGGGCGTTTTGCTGGGGCTGGCCCGGTTCCTGGAACTGCCGTTGGTGCAGCCCTTGTTGCCGGTGTTGCGCGAGATCGTCAACGCGGTGGACGACCGGTTTGACGTCGCTACGCCGACGCTGGTGGCATCCAAGGCCGGCCGTCTGATCGAACTCCGGGTTCGCATCATGCAACCACTGGAGGTGGGTGGGCAGGTCATTCCGGCGCAGCCGGACAACTGGCTTCCCATGCGCAACCTGGCGGCCAGTGTGCTCCAGCCTATCGTGCCTTTGCTGGCAATCATTCTTGCGTGGCCGGTTGTGGCCGGCTGGAGGGAAGCTTCCCGGCGCGTTGGCTGGACCGTGGTAGCGGTGTTGATTCTGCTGGTGAGTAATGTGCCCCTGGGGTTCAACGCCATGATGGTCGATGCCCGCACCCTGTTTCCCGGGGCAACGGTGGGCCCACTGGTCTACTGGAATGACTTTTTGCAGACTGGCGGGAATTTGGTCCTGCCAGTTGGATTGGCCATGCTGGTCCTGGCGTTGTCGGAGCGGCGCAACTCCGGCACGAACGGCGCAGCTGGGCGGTGACGCCGCAAAGGATGGCAAGTAGTCCATTCGGTCCATCCTTGCATGACGTTTGATGCACTGGATGTAACAAAAATAATCTAACCTCGTTGGTTGTCCATTGCGATGCTCCGGCAGGGCTGTGCCGTAAATGCGAGCGGGTCACGTGCACTACTTAAGGAAAGGCTCTATGTATAAAAGATTCGTGGGGCCTAGGGCCGTTGGCACCTGGTTGTTCAGGCTGATCGCTATCTGCGTGGCCCTATTGGGTTTGGCTGCGCCGGTTTTCGCACAGGGCTTGCCGCAAACCATTACCAGCGCCCTGGTTATCGGGCAGTGGGCAAATCCGATCACCACCAGTGTTTTCAGCATCTCCGCTACGGCATCTTCTGGCCTGCCTGTGACCTTTAGCTCTACAAGCCCGACCATTTGCACGATATCGGGCAACGCCCTGACCCCGGTCGCCGTAGGTACCTGTACTTACGTTGTCAGTCAGGCGGGTGATTCCACCTATCTTGCAGTGGATGCCAACAAGAGTTTTGTGGTCAGCGGGTATCCACAAAGCATTACTTTCGATAGCCCGACGCCGCAGACGTTGGGCTCGCTGCCGTTCTCCGTCAGTGCCACTGCTTCGTCGGGGCTGTCGGTGGCCTATAGCTCACTGAGTCCGACGGTGTGCAGCGTTTTGGATGTCAACGTCACGCTGGTTGCCGTGGGCACATGCCTGCTGCAGGCGACCCAGCCGGGCGATAGCAATTACGCAGCAGCGTCGCCGGTTGTCAGGAGTTTCGGTATTTCAATGCCGGTTACCCCGGGCCCGGTGGTTGT
This sequence comes from uncultured beta proteobacterium, assembly GCA_903870955.1. Classification (GTDB taxonomy): domain Bacteria; phylum Pseudomonadota; class Gammaproteobacteria; order Burkholderiales; family Burkholderiaceae_C; genus Allorhodoferax. The sequence continues at coordinate 367 of CAIQEX010000623.1, read as the reverse complement.
TACCGATGGCGACGTACCGCTGCCACCCTGGGCTTACGTCGCCTTGGGCTTGCTGCTGCTTGCGGGTATGGCAAGGCAACGGCGACGCGCATAAGAAGTCCTGAGAAAGTTTTCGCAATGCTCATGAAATTTCAGACGCGCTACAGCTATACGGTGCACTTTGACGCGGGGAGTTGGACCCGGCACGACCGGAGCGATTCATTTTTTCAAGACCAGATCGTCTTCAATGCCAGCTTCTATATTGTGAATGCGGACTACCGTATCGTGGTCAATGCGTACTACGAAAACGCGACGTCAAACAATCTCGCCTGTGCCGAGCAGCGCTGCCAATACATCCGGACCTTCTTTCTCGCGGCCGGCGTTGAAG
>CAIQEX010000622.1 GCA_903870955.1 uncultured beta proteobacterium | reverse complement strand
TGCGCCCACACATGCCGGTAGTAGGCACGCCAGCCCAACTCGAAAACAAACTTGTGCTTCGCATCCAGCGCATAGCGCGCGTGCACGTCGGCATAAACCTCACGCAGGCTCAGCAGCCCGTGCGTCAGGTAAGGCGATAAGTCGGTGACGGCACCGTCCAGCGCATTGCGGGTTTGGGCATAGGCGTCAGGGCGCACGGCAGCCAGCCGGGCCCGCGCCGCTTGCAGGGTGGGTTCAAAGCTGCGCATCGCGGTGCTCGGTGGCGTGGGCTGTGATGCGGTCGCGTGTCGTGGCATCGAGCCGCGCCAGGTTTTTGAGCTGCATGGCCATGCGCGGATTCTTCTTCAACAGGTTTTCGTGTCGCATTAAAAAGTCCCAATACAGCGTGGTGAAGGGACAGGCAGTAGGGCCGGTGGACTGTGCCGGGTCGTATTGGCAGCCCTTGCAGTGGTTGCTCATGCGCTGGATGTATTTGCCACTGGCCACATAGGGCTTGCTGGCCATCAGCCCGCCGTCCCCAAACTGCCCCATGCCCAGGGTGTTGGGCAGTTCCACCCACTCCACTGCGTCCACATACACGCTCAGGTACCAGGCGTGCACCGCTTGCGGTTTGACGCCCAGCAGCAGCGCATACAACCCCGTCACCATCAGGCGTTGGATGTGGTGGGCGTAGCCGTGCTCCAGCGTTTGCGTGATGGCGTCTTTCAGGCAGGCCATGTCGGTCTGGCCGGTCCAGTACCACGGGGGCAATGCAGCCTGTGCGTCCAGCGCGTTGCGCTCCAGGTAGTCCGGCATCTGCGTCCAGTAGATGCCGCGCACGAATTCGCGCCAACCCAGTATCTGGCGAATGAAACCCTCCACTGCCGCCAGCGGTGCGTGGCCCGTGCGGTAGGCAGCTTCGGCGGCCTGCACCACTTCACGCGGGTTCAATAGCTTGAGGTTGAGCGCGCAACTCAGGTGCGAGTGGTAGAGCCAGGCTTCGCCCGCCCACATGGCGTCTTCATACTGGCCAAACAGGGGCAGACGTTGTTTGATGAAGGCCTGCAAGGCCAACAGCGCTTGTGGGCGTGTCACGGGCCAGCCGAAGCTGTCCAAGCTGCCGGGATGGCTGGCAAAACGGGTGTTGACCAGCGCCAGCACCTCTTGTGTGACGGTGTCCGGCGCAAAGCGGGTTGGCGCCGGCACATTCTGCGGGCCGGCTATGCCAAAGGCTTCGCGGTTGTCGGCCTCAAAATTCCATTGCCCACCCACCGGCGCTTTGCCCTCCATCAGAATGCCGTGCTGCTGGCGCAATGCGCGGTACCAGTATTCCAGGCGCAGTTGTTTGCGGCCATCGGCATGCGCGGCAAATTCGCGCACCGTGCTGAAGAAATGGGTGTCATCGCGCAGGTCCAGCGCCAGCGCATGCTGTTTCGCCACCGCCCGCAAACCTTGCAGCACACGCCAGTCGCCGGGTGCGGTCAGCACCAGCGCGGCGGGTTGCAGTTGGGTTATCGCTTTGCCTAGTTCCGCTGGCAAGGTGCCCACATTTCCAGGTGCGTCCATGCGGGTGTAAATCAGCGGAGTGCCGCGCGCGCGCAAGGTTTCGGCAAAGTGGCGCATGGCGCTCAAGAACACCGCGACGCGCTGTTTGGCCGACCACACATGGGTGGACTCTTCGGCTACTTCAGCCATCCAGACCACGTCTTGGGTGGCATCGAAGCCCTGTAAAGCCGAGGACTGTTCGTCGAGCTGGTCGCCCAGCACGATCACCAGATTACGCACTGTGGCAGGCAGTGCCGTATGCAAACCAGTCCGCTCAACCATGTGTGGCCTTGTTGCCGGTGACATTCTTCCTGGCGCGGCAGGCATCCGAGCAGTACAGCACCGATTCCCAGTTCTTGGCCCAGGCCTTGCGCCAGGTCATGCTGCGGCCACACACGGCGCAGGGTTTGCTGGGCAGGGACTGCTTGTTGCCTTTGAAGTCGGTTTTCATGCGTGGTCGTGGATTCGTGGATACGGGTAGCTTTTAGTTGAACAGGTCGCCCTGCGGGGACGGTACTTTGGGCGCTTTGTCGGCGCGCCTGGCCTGCGTCTGCGGGTTTGCCTGACGCCGTTGCCCGGACGGCGGCAGACCACTTTTGCGCGAGCCATGGCGTGCCTGTACACCGCTGGCTTCCTCGCGTGCTTCAGCGGTCTTGCGCAAGCCGTACATGCGGTCTTTGGCGGCCTGCATCGCCAGCTTGTCGTTGACGATGGGAAGCGGATAGTCCACACCAATAATGCAACCGGCCATGCGCTGCACGCTCACGTCCATCTTCCAGGGCTCGGCCAGATACGGCAGCGGCACGCGGACCAGTTCAGGAACCCAGCGCCGAATGAACAGCCCTTGCGGGTCCTGGTCTTGCGCCTGTTTGGTGGGCGAATACATGCGCAGCGTATTGATGCCGGTGGTGCCGCTTTGCATCTGCATCTGGCTCCAGTGGATGCCTGGCTCATAGTCCAGAAACTGGCGTGCCAGAAACATGCCGGTTGGCCGCCAATGCAGCCACAGGTGGTAGCTGGCAAAGCTCACCAGCATGGCCCGCATACGGAAGTTGAGCCAGCCCGTGCTGATCAGCGAACGCATGCAGGCGTCCACCATCGGGTAGCCGGTGCGGCCCTCGCACCACGCGGCAAAGTAGTCGTCGTTGAACGCGTCTTCGCGCAAGCCGTCGCAGACGCGGGCGAAGTTGTGGAACTCAATGTCCGGCTGGTCCTCGAGCTTTTGCATGAAGTGGCAATGCCAGCGCAAGCGCCCGGCAAAGCCGCGCAGCGCATAGGCCAAAGCGCGCTCGGGAGTATTTGCAATTGCCACCTCGGTGGCCTGGTGCACGGTGCGCATGGAGAGGGTTCCAAACGCCAGATGCGGGCTCAGGCGGCTGCAGCCTTCCTCAGCGCTCAAGGGGCTGGAGAGTGCCTTGCGGTAATCAAAGCCCCGCACCTGCAAAAAACTTTTGAGCGTGCGCCGCGCGGCTTTTTCACCGGACGCTTGCAAGGACTTGCCGTGCGCTGTCAGCCCCAGGCTGCCCAGCGTGGGCAACTCGGGTTGATCCAGCGGCACTGCCGGGGTGAACCCGCCTTGCAGCAACTGCAGAGGCGCGTCCATGCGTGCCTGCCAGCGCATAGCCCAACCCGAGCGGCTGCGCAAACGGCGCACGACACCGGTCTGGGTGAATTCCTGCCATGGGATGTTGTGGGACTTGCACCAGCGGGCCACTTGCTTGTCGCGCACATACGACCAGCCGGGGCCGGTTTCTTCGTGGCTCAGCAAGTGCGTGTATCCGACCTCCTGGTGCAGTTGTGCCAGCACCGGCACGGCCGAGCCCACGCGCACCAGCAACGGCATTCCGAGCCCGGCCAGGGCCGTGCGCAGTTCCGCCAGGCAGCCCAGCGCAAAGTCCACGTGGCTGGCAGCGCATTCCGGGCTTTGCAACCATTCGGGTTCGATAACGAAGAGGCCCAGACCATCGCCGGGCGTTTGCGCAGCCGCCAGTGCAGCATGGTCGTGGATGCGCAAGTCGCGCTTGAACCAGACCAGGGCTCGTTGCTTGGGCATCAGGTTTTTTCAGCTACCTATTGGCGGCTGTGGGTGGCGCGGTGGCGCAACCATAGGGCCTCGCGCAGCACGGCATGCTTGGTCCGACGCCCAGCCATGCGCTTGCGCCACATCCGGAACGACGAGGGCTTCATCTGCTGACGCATCAAGGCAATCACCGCGGATTCGTTCAAACCAAACTGGGCCTCAATCGCCTCGAAGGCGGTGCGGTCCTCCCAGGCCATCTCAACCACGCGGGAAATACTCGCCTCGCAAAGCAGCCTGGAGGGTTTAACGGCATGGATGGTCATGGCATGAAGGAACCGGGCGCGCGCCCGGTCGCAGTCAAGGCAATTACGGTGTCGGCGTCACCTGGCCGCGCAACTCACCGCCCGGGTTGGCGGCGGTGTGCAGGTTGACGTACCACTTACCCGCCGCCAGGTCCTCTATTTGGGCAGCAGTCAGTGTGGCTGAGCCCTTGAC
>CAIQEX010000621.1 GCA_903870955.1 uncultured beta proteobacterium | reverse complement strand
TGGCTGATGCGCTGGCTGCGCGTCAACATCGAGTACATGAACTGCGGGCCGTCGAGTTGGTCGCAATAGCGCGCACCGCACACTTCAAACCACTCCATGGCATTCCAGGCAGCGTTTTGCAAGCGCAACACATCGATATGGCGCAGCGCCTGGTAGCGCTCCAGCACCTCGGGGATATGGGCACGGTCTTCACCCAATGCCTGGAACTGGTTGGCCAGTTCAATCGCGTCCTCAATCGCCAATTTGGTGCCAGAGCCAATCGCAAAGTGCGCGGTGTGCACGGCGTCGCCCATCAGCACCACATGGCTGCGACCATTAAAGAGCGACCACTGCGCGCACTTGACGCGTTGAAAGTTGAGCCAGGCCGAGCCACGCAAATGGCGCGAATTGGTCATCAGCTTGGCGCCTTGTAAGGTGTTGGCAAAGAGCTTTTCACAGAAGTCTATGGATGCCTGCTGGTCCGCCTCATCCAGGCGATGGGCCTGCCAGACATGCTCTGGGCACTCGACGATAAAGGTCGTGGTGCTGTCATCAAATTTATAGATATGCGCCTGAAACCAGCCGTGCTCGGTCTTCTCGAAGGCAAAGGTAAAGGCGTCGAACAAGGTGTTGGTGCCCAGCCAAATGTAGCGATTGGGGCGCACGGCAATATCCGGCTTGAAGACCTCTTCATAGTTGCTGCGAATGCGGGAATTGATGCCGTCGCTGGCGATGATGAGGTCGGCGTCCGGGTACTGCAGGTCGGACTCGGCGTCGGTCTCAAACACCAGTTTCACCTCCAACTGCTCGCAGCGCCGCTGCAGGATGTTGAGCAGCTTCTTGCGCCCGATGCCGACAAAGCCGTGGCCCCCGGAACGAATGCGCTGACCCTTGAACTCCAGTTCTATGTCGTCCCAGTGGTTAAAGGCCTGCTGGATCTCGGCCGCGCTTACCGGGTCATGCACGCGCATGTTGTCCATCGTGGCGTCCGAAAACACCACGCCCCAACCGAAGGTGTCGTATGGCTTATTGCGCTCGACCACCGTCACATCGTGGGCCGGGTTACGCATCTTCATCAACAACGCAAAATAAAGTCCCGCCGGACCGCCACCAATGCACACAATCTTCATCTCGCACCCCGCTGTGAAAATCGGCTTGAGTGCCGAATGGCATTTACTTTAGTTGTAAACTATTTAGAAGTCAATTAGAAAGTTCCCTTTAAGAATCTCCTTTTGGAAAGCCCCTCTATGCGCCCGCTGTACCGCACCTTCACCGCCCAAGCCGAGTTCGACGCCCAATACAACCCCTCGCTGGCACTGCCGGACCCGACCGCACCGGGCAAGCACTTTGTCGCCACGGCCGAGCGTGCCCGCGCCGAGTTGCCCTGCCGGCTGAATGTGCCCTATGGCCCCACGCTGGAAGAAACGCTGGATATCTTCCCGGCCGCTGCGCCCAACGCTCCAGTGTTTGTGTTTATTCACGGTGGCTACTGGCGTGCCCTGTCCAGCAAGGAGTTCAGCGGCGTGGCGCTTGGCTTGCACGCACAGGGCATCACCACCGTGGTGATCAACTACGCCCTGTGCCCACGGGTGACGATTGACGAGATCGTGCGCCAGACCCGTGCCGCCCTGGCCTGGACGTTGCGCAATATCCAGCAATACGGAGGTGACCCGGCACGCGTGGCGATTGGCGGACATTCTGCGGGCGGCCACCTCACCGCCATGGCCTTGCAGACCGAATGGGCAGAAGATTACGGCCTGCCGCAAGACCCGTTTGTGGCCGCCATTGCGTTTAGTGGTTTGTTTGATATTGAGCCGCTGCGCTACAGCTACCTGCAACCGCAGATTCAACTCGATGACGGCATCATCCGCCGCAACTCACCGGCCTTTCTGGTGCGGCCTTGCAAAACGCCCATCTGGGTTACCTGGGGTAGCGCTGAGTCCACCGAGTTTGCCAGGCAGGCAGAGCTCTACCACCAGGCTTGGACGGCAGTTGGCAATGCGTCGGAGTTGCGCGCCATTCCGGGTGCCAATCACTTTACAGTGATCGGTGGTTTTGAAGATAAGGACAGCGACGTGTGCCGCTGGTTGGCGCAGAAGTTGAGTGCCTGAATATCGCTGCACATGCCGTTAAGTGTCCTGGGCCTGTTGCAGACGTAAACGCAAACAGTGGGCGTCAGCATCCCCCTGCTGGTTGTAGATGACAATCAAAACCGCATCCGCATAAACGCCAAAGCCGCCACGGATGACTGGCAAAACACGCAAATCAATCTTTTGATCGGTGTCTTTGCGGTCCCGCAAAATATTATTTGCCTGCATGTTTTTTGCCTCCATTTTTTTCAGATTTTGACAGGC
>CAIQEX010000620.1 GCA_903870955.1 uncultured beta proteobacterium | reverse complement strand
TGGCTCACGTTTATATGTAGCCAACGGCCAGTCTGACGACATGACCATCATCGACACCAGCAATCGCAAAGCCCTGAAAACGGTGCCGGTGGGGCGCGAACCCCACAGCATTTTGACCAATTAATTTGCCCTCAACGCGGGCGCGACCTTGAGGCTGGCGCCCGCCTCCCAAAGCGAATCAAGGAGCTGCGAGTGTCAGGCCGTGCGACTGGAATATTTTTAGCAACTCGCCACTGGAACGCAGGTTGTCCAAAGCGCCGTCCAGCAGGCTGGCAAGTTCCTTGTTGTCTGCTTTAACAGCCATCCCGAGAGGCCAGCCATTGGGTGGCACTCCGGGCATGTTGAGTTTGGAAAAATCCCAGTCTCTGCGATTGAGCTTCAAGGCAAAAATGGCGGCTTCGGCCTGCGCCAGGGAAACATAGGCTGCATCGGCCTTGCCCTCAAGCACGGTCTTGGCCGCGTCCACTCCGCTTTTATAAATCGACACGGTGCTGCTAAGCAAGCCGCCGCCATAGCCCATCATGGCACTGGCAGCGCCCGTGCCTTGTTCCACCGCAACCCGCTTGCCCTTCAAGTCTTCCGGGCTGTGTACCGCATCAAGGGTCTTGGGATTGGACAGAACCACCAGATGTTCACGGGAATAAGGCGCAAAGATGAAGGCCTGGCTGTTTTGCTCCATGAAATATTTGTCCACAGGAACATGCAGCATGACATCAGCCGGGCCGTAACCCAGGTAATGCCCTTTCCAGACCATGTTGCGCAAGTCGTCACCCATGTTTTCGCCGGCATCAAATGGCAAAAAAGAGGGGCTGAGCTGCAGTGCCTGGGCCAGGGCCTGGCCCAGGCTCACATCCAGCCCGGTCATCCGGCTCATGTTGCCGTCGGAATAGGGGTCGTTCTCCTTATAGAGCGCAATCTTCAGGACGCCGCTGGCGCGAATTTTCTCCATGGCCGTTTTTTCCTGCGCCAGCACCCCGGAAGAAAAACCCAACGCCATTGGCAAGGCGGCTGCAATAAAGGATCTGCGCTGCAAAAGACCCGCTTTAGGCGGGTGCGTACGACGGTTCATTAAGTCTCCTGATTTTTTTGTATCAACCCAACCTTCCGGTCAGGTTCAAGGTTCGCGACGCGTTTCCAGATAGGTCTTGATCGACCACATCGCTTCCTGCGTCAGTATGCCCTCAAAAGGAGGCATGTAAACGCGGCCATCACGGGTGCGGCCACGGCGCACGGTCGAGACAAAGTAGTCGTTGATTTCCTGGAAGCAGGCCAGTTTTTTCTCATCGCTGCCCAGGCTCATGCAGTCGTTGTCCAATTTGCGCAAATCTGGCGAAATGCCGCCGGAAATGGCCTCGAGGCCGTGGCAACGGGCGCAATTCTGGTTGTAGGCTGAACTACCGATGCGCAGCGCTTCCTTATGCGCCTCGCCGGTGGAGTAAGGATTGTTTTCCAGCCACTTGTCACCCAGTTGCGGGAGCGTATGGGTGTCAACCGACTGCGGCACAACGTCGCCGTGGGCCATTGCAAGCAAGCTACCTAAGGACAGGCAGGCGGCCAGACCGGCTGTTATCCAGAGACTGCGTTTGTTGGAGAAAGTTTTCATGGTGGTGTCTACCTCGGCGTTTAAGTTGCGAATGTTAAACAGGCAGCAAATATCGGGCCAGAGAAATTGTGGCCGCTTATCGCCTGTTGTCACAAATTGACGCACCCGTCAGCCATCGGCAGGCCTGCATATTGCACCGGATTGAATGTTGTTACAAAACGGAGCAAAATGAATGTCGAAGATTTCAGAAACAAGAAGCTACACAAGCCCGATCGTTGATTCCTCCACTTTTGATGACCTGAGTCATTTGGGCGGAGATATCACGGGATGGATTGAAGTGGCTGCCGGAGACACGATGACCCAGCACAGCCTCGTTGGTGCAGGCGGAAAGCCTTATAGCCCCTTGAT
>CAIQEX010000619.1 GCA_903870955.1 uncultured beta proteobacterium | reverse complement strand
CTGTAGGCGGTATCAAACGCCGAGATGATCGAAAACAGGTCTGCATCTTTGGGTTTGAACGGCGCCACCAGCGCAGCAGTCTTGCCATGGCGCGCGCAGGCGATGATTTGCCACTGGTTGACCAGGTCGGTATAGCGGCGCAGCGGCGAGGTGCTCCAGGCGTAGCTCGGCACGCCAATGCCTGCGTGGGGCAAGGCGCGCGTGCCCATGCGTACCTTGACGCCGGGCGCCAAAGAGGCCTGGCTGCGGTAAATGCCAGGCACACCCATCTCTGCCATCCAGTTGCCCCAGGTGCTGTTGGCCAGAATCATGGCCTCGGCCACGATCAGGTCCAACGGCGCACCACGCATGCGGGTGCTGATTTCGACTTCCTCTTCGCCCGTCGGCTCGGTGCCCGCCAAAGAGGGGTCGGCACGGCGCAGGCGGAAGTTGTAGTCCGGACGGTTAAAGGTTTCGGGTTTGCCACGCACGACTTCGCGCTTGGATTTGAGGTCACGGGCCAGTCGGTGCAAGAAGGCCAGTTGCACACGCAGACCGGAGAGTTCCTCGGGCTCTGATGCATGGTTGTAGGTGGGGTCCTGCAGCCAGGGTTCGGTGACCACGGCGTCGAGCTGATCGTGGCGCAGGTTGTGCACGATGGGCACGCGCTCGAGTTTGGTTTCGCTGGATTTGATCTCCAGTGTGGCTTCATCCAGCGTCACGTACAGCGACACGGCCGGGCAATCACGCCCCGCCTGCAAGGTATAGGTCTGCACCACGTCGTCAGGCAGCATGGTGACTTTGTAGCCCGGCATGTAGACGGTGGAGAGGCGGGCACGGCCCAGCACGTCGACCGGGCTACCAGGCTGTATGGCCAATCCGGGCGCCGCAATGTGGATGCCCAGTGTGATCGTTCCGCTCCCCAGGCCTTGCACAGACAGGGCATCGTCAATTTCAGTGGTCTGCGAATCGTCGATCGAATAGGCCTGCGCCGTCGACAAGGGCAGGGTGTCCACAATCGGTGGCGCCGAAATAGCGGGAAATCCAGTGCCCTTGGGGAAGTTTTCCAGCAGGAAGCGCTTCCAGTGAAACAGGTAGGGCGAGTGTATGGCGCCGGATTTTTGCAGTAGTTCCAATGGCGCTGTGTGGGTGGCACGTGATGCTTCTACAACGGCCTTGTATTCGGGCGCGTTTTTGTCTGGCTTGAAGAGGATCTTGTAAAGCTGGTCCTTGATGGCCTGGGGGCAATTGCCTTGCCCCAATTCCTGAGCCCAGACTCCAATTTGTTCCGCAATCAGGCGCTTCTTTTCAATTGCGGCGAGGGCTTGGGCAATGATTTCGGCAGGTGCGCGCTTGAAGCGGCCTTTGCCGGCGCGGCGGAAGTAGTGCGGTGCCTCAAACAGCTTGAACAGCATGCCGGACTGCTGTTCCAGCGTGGCGTTGTCTGAAAAGTAATCGCGCGCCAAGTCGGCAAAGCCGAACTCCTCCTCGGGCGCAAACTCCCAGGCCATTTCCAACTCGATGGTTGCAGCACAGGCTTGTGCGGCTTGCACAAAAACTGCGGGCGTCGGCTTTTCAAACTTGACCAGCATATTGCTGCTCTTGACTTTGACGCGCTTGCCACTGTCCAACTCCACCTGTGCAGAGGCGTCCGCCTCCGACAGCACCCGACCGGCCATAAATTTTCCGGCTTCTTCAAACAATAAAAACATGGGGAGATTGTCTCTGCATTTGGTGTCCGGCTAATTTGTGTGGTGCCTTGGCCGTTGTGGCTCTCGCTTCGGGGTAAGGGCGTATGCCGGGCGCCTCATACTGCGGGTACGCACAAATCGGCGCCCGACATATCTCCTTGCCCCTGCGGTTTATCGGTGAGAAGACACATGAACCCTGGTTAGGTGCCAAGGTGTTCCATGACGGCGGGCAGGTGTTCTTCAAAGTTGCTGATGGCGTGGTCTCCGCCCTCCAGCAGCAGCACCTTGGCGCTTTGGTAGCGGGCGTGCATTTCGCGCCAGTCCAGCACTTCGTCACCTTTGGCGATGATGGCCAGGTAGTTTTGTGGTTGGTTCAATTCACCACATTGCAGATCACGCAACTCCTGCACATATTCGGCCTTGAAGTAGAAGTGCTCTTCGGGCGCATGAAACTGGGTTTGCTCACCGATGTATTTCTCCAGGTCGCGGGCGGGATTCACCGCCGGGTTCAGCAGCACGGCGCGGCACGCGCGTTGTTCGGCGATCCAGGTGGCATAAAAGCCGCCCAATGAAGAGCCCACAACAGCCATGCTGTGGGCGGGCCAGTCTTTTATGGCTTGGGCCACCCTGTGCATGGCTTCCCTTGGCGAGGGCGGAAGCTGGGGGCACAACCAGACCCAATCCGGGTGGTGCGCCGCCACCTGTTGCGCCATCAGGCGCGCTTTGGCCGATTGCGGCGAGGATCGAAAACCGTGGAGATACAGCAAATGGGTGGTAGTCATGGGAGGCTGGGTGGGGCCGTAAACGGGGTCAAAAACGGGTGAATGGGGTTGGCGGGATAATTGTGGCCTATGGCATCTCCATTTACGCAACCGTCTCTTCGCCAACGCATCGCGCCATGGTTCGCTGGTTTCGATGGCCCTTTGGCTTTTGCGGTCTTTTTGTTGGCCTGCGCCGGTATGTTGACCATGTATTCCTCCGGCTGGGACCACGGAACACGCTTTGAGGATCATGCGCGAAACATGTTGATTGCTGCCGTGATCATGTTTGTGGTGGCCCAGATACCGCCGCAACGCCTCATGGCCCTTGCCGTGCCCTTGTACACCGTGGGGGTGGCACTATTGATCGCGGTTGCGGTTTTTGGCGTCACCAAGAAAGGCGCCAAGCGATGGCTCAACATTGGCGTCACCATCCAGCCCAGCGAAGTGTTGAAAATCGCCATGCCGTTGATGCTGGCCTGGTGGTTCCAGAAGCGCGAGGGTCAATTGCGTCCGCTGGACTTTGCCGTGGCCACGGTGCTGCTGGCAGTACCTGTGGCTCTGATCATCAAACAGCCCGACCTGGGGACTGCCCTGTTGATTTTGGCCGCCGGCATGTCGGTGATCTTTTTTGCTGGCATGAGCTGGAAATTGATTGTTCCGCCGGTGTTGTTGCTTCTGATTGGCGTCGCACTCATTGTGGCGTTTGAACCCACGCTGTGCGCCGACGGCATGCGCTGGCCAGTGCTGCACGACTACCAGCAGCAGCGCATTTGCACCTTGCTGGACCCGACGCGAGACCCGCTGGGCAAGGGTTTTCACATCATCCAGGGCATGATTGCCATTGGTTCGGGCGGCGTCTTTGGTATGGGCTTTATGCAGGGCACGCAAACCCACCTGGAGTTCATCCCCGAGCGCACCACGGACTTCATCTTTGCCGCCTTCTCGGAAGAGTTTGGTTTGATCGGTAACTTGTGCCTGATCACCGCTTTCATATTCCTGATATTGCGCGGCCTGGCGATTGCGCTCGAAGCTCCCACCTTGTTCGCCCGCCTCCTGGCCGGTGCCGTGACGATGATTTTCTTTACCTATGCCTTCGTGAATATGGGTATGGTGAGCGGCATTCTTCCGGTGGTAGGCGTGCCTTTGCCCTTTATCAGCTATGGAGGCACGGCGATGGTGACGCTTGGATTGGCTCTCGGCATTTTGATGTCGATTGCGAATTCGAAGCGGTTGGTTCAGTCTTGATTTCTGTTGGGATTTTGTAGGGACAGATTTTTTTTACTCCCCCATCCCCCAACCCCTTACCCCCCGTCGGGATAAGGGGAGCTTTAAATCGGACAGCCAATTTGGTTGCTGCGCACCGAATAGATAAATACGTGCGAAGCG
>CAIQEX010000618.1 GCA_903870955.1 uncultured beta proteobacterium | reverse complement strand
GAACGTGGACTGGGCTGCCGTCGACGACATTCTGTTTGGCTGTGCCAACCAGGCCGGTGAAGACAACCGCAACGTGGCGCGCATGTCGGGCCTGCTTGCAGGCCTGCCGGTAGATGTGCCCGGCACCACGCTGAACCGCCTGTGCGGCTCGGGCATGGACGCTGTGGGGTTGGCTGCACGCTCCATCAAATCGGGCGAGACGCAGCTGATGATTGCCGGTGGCGTGGAGAGCATGTCGCGCGCGCCCTTTGTGATGGGCAAGGCCGAGACCGCGTTCTCGCGCAGCGCAGCGATTTTTGATACCACCATCGGCTGGCGCTTTATCAACCCGCTGATGAAGGCTGCGCATGGCGTGGACTCGATGCCGCAAACCGCTGACAACGTGGCGGCCGATTTCAAAGTGTCGCGCGCCGACCAGGATGCGTTTGCCCTGCGTTCGCAACAGCGTTGGGCCGCAGCCAACGCCGCGGGTCGCTTCAAGGATGAACTGGTACCCGTGGTGATGCCACGCAAGAAGGGCGACCCGGTGGTGTTTGACACCGACGAGCACCCGCGCCCCGACACCACGCTGGAAATGCTGGCCAAGCTCAAGGGCGTGAACGGCCCTGACCTGTCGGTGACGGCCGGCAATGCCTCGGGCGTCAACGATGGCGCTTGCGCTTTGCTACTGGCTTCCAGAGAGGCAGCAGACCGCTATGGTCTGACACCCAAGGCGCGCGTGGTCGGCATGGCCACGGCCGGTGTGGCGCCGCGCATCATGGGCTTCGGCCCGGCGCCTGCCGTGCGCAAGGTGCTGCAGCAGACTGGCTTGACGCTGGCCCAGATGGATGTGATTGAACTCAACGAAGCCTTTGCAGCCCAGGGTCTGGCGGTGACGCGTGATCTCGGTCTGCAAGACGACGACGCACGTGTGAACCCGAATGGCGGTGCCATTGCCATCGGGCATCCGCTGGGCATGAGTGGTGCGCGCCTGGTCACCACCGCCATGTATGAACTCATCCGCCGCAATGGCCGCTACGCGCTGTGCACCATGTGCATCGGCGTGGGGCAGGGCATTGCGCTGGTGATTGAACGTGTCTGAAGACGTTTTTGAGCCCGCAAACCGTAACCCGCAACGCTACCCATTTCAACCACGACAAGGAGACTTCCCATGATTTCACGTTTTAAGAATCTCGCCAAAAAGACCGCATTGACCGGTGCGCTGGTGTTGACGGCCGTCACGGCATTTGCCGCTGATCCGATCAAGATCGGTTCGGTGCTGTCGGTCACCGGCCCCGCCGGTTACCTGGGTGACCCTGAACTCAAGACCCTGCAGATGATGGTGGAAGACATCAACAAAAAAGGCGGCGTCATCGGTCGTCCACTGGAACTGGTGTTCTATGACGATGGCAGCGACGCCAGCAAGGCCAATGGCTTCGGCAAGCGCCTGATTGACGACGACAAGGTCGACTTGATCGTGGGCGGCACCACCACCGGCTCCACCATGTCCATGGTGCCGCTGGTTGAAAAGGCCGGCATTCCTTTCATCTCCCTGGCTGGCGCGGTGGTGGTCATTGAGCCAGTGAAGAAGTGGGTTTTCAAAACGCCGCATACCGACCGCATGGCTGCCGAAAAGGTCTTTGACGACATGAAGAAGCACGGCATCACCAAAGTGGCGCTGCTGTCCGAGACCAGCGGTTTCGGCCAATCCGGACGCAAGGAAACCGAAGGCGTTGCAGCCAAGTACGGCATCACCCTGGTGGCCAACGAGACCTATGGTCCCAAGGACACCGACATGGGCCCGCAGCTGACCAAAATCCGCAACACCCCCGGTGTGGAAGCCGTGTTTATCTTCGGTCTCGGCCAAGGCCCGGCGCTGGCCACCAAGGGTTACAAGCAGCTCGGCATTACGCTGCCGCTGTACCACGCACACGGCGTGGCATCGGACGAATTCATCAAGCTCGCCGGCCCGGCCTCTGAAGGTGTACGCCTGCCTGCAGCCGCCCTGCTGGCACCGAAAAACCTGCCAGCCAACGACCCCGAGCGCATGGTGTCTGAAGCCTACACCAAGGCATTCACGGCCAAGTACAAGACCGACATTTCGACCTTTGGCGGCCACGCCTTTGACGGTTTGAACATTGCTGTGGACGCCATCAAGCGTGCCGGCGGCACGGACAAAGCCAAGGTGCGTGACGCGATCGAGACCACCAAGGGACTGGCCGGAACCGCAGGCATCTTCAACATGTCCGCCACCGACCACCTGGGCCTGGACCTGTCTGCCTTCCGCATGTTCGAAATCAAGGGCGGCGACTGGGTCATGTCCAAGTGATTCACAGCCCTTAGCAAGCCACACACCATGTTTGAAACACTCACCATCGAACACGCCGGTCCGGTTGCCACCCTCTGGATGGACCGACCCGAGGTGTTCAACGCCTTCAACGAGCAACTCATAGACGAGCTCACACGCGCCTGTGAATTGCTCGACAAAGACGCCTCGGTGCGTGTCGTGGTGCTGGCCGGACGGGGCGCCCACTTTTCGGCCGGTGCCGACCTGAACTGGATGCGCCGGGCGGCAGAGGCCAGCGAGCAGGAGAACCTGGAAGACGCACGCCGCTTTGCCCGCATGCTGCGCACGCTCTCGGGTCTGTCCAAACCAACCATTGCCCGCGTGCAGGGTGCAGCACTCGGCGGTGGCACCGGTCTGGCAGCGGCCTGCGACATGGCCGTGGCCAGCGGCGATGCCGTGTTCAGCACGTCTGAGGTCAAGTTCGGCATCATCCCCGCAGTCATCAGCCCCTACGTGCTGCGCGCCATCGGGCCGCGCCAGGCGATGCGCTATTTCCAGTCGGCCGAGCGCATCAGCGCCGAACGCGCACTGGCCATCGGCCTGGTGCACGAAGTGGCAGCGCTGGAGCAACTGGACGCCGCCGTGGCGGCACTGGTCAAGCCCTTGCTGGCCGGTGGACCGTTGGCGCAAAAGGCCGCCAAGGAACTGATCAACGCGGTGCATGGCCGCCCGCTGGATGAGGCCACGCTGGAAGAAACCGCGCAGCGCATTGCACGCCAGCGCCGAACCGACGAGGCACGCGATGGCGTGTCGGCCTTTCTCGACAAGCGGCCCCCCGCCTGGATGAGCCCTAAACCCTAGTCAACCCAAGGAGTGAACACCTATGTACACCCAATCCTTTAACGTACAGGACAAGCCGGGCGAGAAGCCCGCGCCCAAGCCGGTATCACTGGAAAACGCCGAGTCGCAAAAACGCTTTGATGCGCGCATTGATGCCGACGGCAAGATCGAGCCGCAAGACTGGATGCCCGAGGCCTACCGCAAGACGCTGTTGCGCCAGATCAGCCAGCATGCGCACAGCGAGATCGTCGGCATGCTGCCCGAGGGCAACTGGATCAGCCGCGCCCCCAGCCTGAAGCGCAAGGCGATTCTGATTGCCAAGGTGCAGGATGAAGGCGGCCACGGTTTGTACCTGTACAGCGCGGCCGAAACCCTGGGCCAGGGCCGTGACCAGATGCTGGCCGACCTGCACAGTGGCAAGGCCAAATACAGCTCCATCTTCAACTACCCGACACTCAACTGGGCCGATGTGGGAACCATTGGCTGGTTGGTGGATGGCGCGGCCATCATGAACCAGATTCCGCTCTGCCGCTGCTCTTACGGCCCC
Organism: uncultured beta proteobacterium; assembly: GCA_903870955.1. Taxonomy (GTDB): domain Bacteria; phylum Pseudomonadota; class Gammaproteobacteria; order Burkholderiales; family Burkholderiaceae_C; genus Allorhodoferax. The sequence continues at coordinate 1,064 of CAIQEX010000618.1, read as the reverse complement.
TATGCACGCGCCATGATCCGCGTCTGCAAGGAAGAGTCCTTCCACCAGCGCCAAGGCTACGAAGCCCTGCTGGTGATGATGCAAGGCACAGCCGAACAGCGCGCCATGGTGCAGGACTCGGTGAACCGCTTCTGGTGGAAGTGCCTGGCCATGTTCGGACCACCGGACGCCAACAGCCCGCACAGCGAGCAGGCCATGCGCTGGGGCATCAAACGCATCAGCAACGACGACCTGCGCCAGAAGTTCATTGACGCCACCGTGCCCCAGGCACGCGTGCTGGGCGTGACCCTGCCCGACCCGGACCTGAAATGGAACGAAGAGCGCCAGCACTACGACTACGGCCAGATTGACTGGGACGAATTCTGGAGCACCGTCAACGGCAACGGACCCTGCAACAAAGAGCGCCTGGCGACCCGCGTCAAGGCGCATGACGACGGCCAGTGGGTGCGCGATGCTGCCCTGGCCTATGCCCAAAAACACCAACCCCACACACACAAGGAAGCAGCATGAGCACTACTGACATGAGCCGCGCCGGGCCGTCCCAAGCGGCGAACGCCCCCTCGGGGGGCAGCGACCCACACGCAGTGGGAGAGCGTGGGGGCCTGTCACTTAAAGACTGGCCCCTCTGGGAAGTATTTGTTCGCAGCAAACAGGGTTTGGAACACAAGCACTGCGGCAGCCTGCATGCGTCTGATGCGCAGCACGCCCTGCAAATGGCGCGCGATGTCTACACCCGTCGCCAGGAAGGCGTGAGCATCTGGGTCGTGCCCTCCAAGTCGATTACCGCCAGCGCACCGGAAGACAAGGACGCGCTGTTCGAACCGGCCGCAGACAAGATCTACCGCCACCCCACGTTCTATGACATCCCTGAAGAAGTGGGGCACATGTAATGGCCGGCTACCAAGATTACTTGCTTCACCTGGCGGATAACGCGCTCATCCTCGGTCAGCGCAACGCCGAATGGTGCGGCCACGGGCCGATCATTGAAGAAGACCTGGCCCTGGCCAACAACGCGCTCGATCTGATCGGCCAGGCCCGCATGCTCTACCAGCACGTGGCCACCG
>CAIQEX010000617.1 GCA_903870955.1 uncultured beta proteobacterium | reverse complement strand
TGTGCGCGGCCTGTGGTGCGGAGCATTGCCAGATCATCGGGCGCCCGATCGAAGAGTGGCCCGATGGCGAGGCGCACCGCATCTACTTCAATGACGACTCGCTGATGGAAAAAATGGAAACCTTGCAGTTGCAGGTGGATGCGCTGAAGTCGAAGATGGAGTCCGTCAATCTCGGTGGCCAGTTGATTGGTCAATCCAAGGCCTTCCGCAAGGCATATTCCTTGATGGAGAAGGTTGCACAAACGCAGGCCACTGTGCTGCTAACCGGCGAGACCGGCGTCGGCAAGGAACGCTTTGCGCGTGCCTTGCACGAACTTTCCAGCAGAGCCGAAAAGCCTTTTGTGGCGGTGAACTGCGCAGCATTGCCCGCCGAACTGGTCGAAGCCGAGTTGTTTGGTGTGGAGAAGGGTGCCTATACAGGTGCCCACGCGCAACGCATCGGTCGCTTTGAACGCGCCGATGGTGGTACTCTGCTGCTGGATGAAGTGGGCGAGTTGCCCCTGGCAGCGCAGGCCAAACTGTTGCGCGTTTTGCAAGAGGGAGAAATCGAACGGGTTGGTGGCGAGGTAACCCGCAAGGTCAATGTGCGCCTGGTGGCTGCCACCAACGTCGACCTGCAACAGGCCGTACTGGCAGGACGCTTTCGAGCCGACCTGCTCTACCGACTCAATGTGTACCCGATTTGCATCCCTCCACTGCGTGAGCGCAAAGCGGACATCGAGCCACTGGCCCAAAACATGCTCATCCGCTTTTGCGCACTGCACGGCAAACGCGTGTCGGGATTCGAAGAGCGCGCGCTGCAGGCACTCAAGCAACATAGTTGGCCCGGCAATGTTCGTGAGCTGGAAAATCTGGTGGAGCGGGGAGTGATTCTTGCGCCCCAGGCGGGCATGGTCGAAGCGGAAAATCTGTTTCCGAACCAACCCGATACCGTGCAAACCGGTTTGAATGCGCACGGCCAACTTGCCAAGTTGCCCAGTGCGCAGGACACAGACTTGTGCGCCCGCATTCTGGACAGCGGCAGAGCACTGGAGGATATCGATGCGCTGGTACTGGATTTGGCGGTGGCCCGCGCCCGTGGCAACCTGTCAGAGGCGGCCCGCCTGCTGGGCATGACCCGTCCGCAACTAGCCTACCGACTCAAGCAGCGGCAACTTCGCGGAGTTACTTCAGACCCTACGGATTTGCGGAGTGAAACGGAAACGCAGTAATTTCACGTATGCCTTAGATCTGCCAAATGAACCTGAACACGCGCGCATGGAAACTCGAAGCGTGGCAAAAGCCCATTCAGTGGCGTGTCAAATCCCTTATGCAGTTCCATTCGCCGGAATGAACTCGACTCCGCTCAAACCCGCAATCAACTCCGGCAGCATCGGCACCATCTTCTCCGGCCCGCCCTGCTGCACACCGAGTCCAAAGCTATTTTTCACCGCGTTGCCGAGTGGGTTGGCAACCCCGGCATCATCGGCCATGGACTCCAGATAGCGCAGGTCCTTGTAGGCGTTGGTCAGCGTGAACTTGTGCGCCTCCTTGTTGCCACGCAGCGTGTATTCCATGAAGGTTTGATAGAACAGGTTGTCCATGCGGCCACCGCGAATCACCGAGTCAAACATCGCCGGCGTAATGCCCACGGCCTGCGACAGCGTCAGGGCCTCGGCATACAACGCGGCATAACCCAGCGAGACAAAGTTGTTGATCAGCTTCATGCGGTGCCCGGTGCCGGGTGCGCCCAGATGCACGATGCGCCCGGCGAAGGTTTGCAGCAGCGGCTCGATGCGCTGGAATATCTCGGGCTCGGCGCCGACCATGGTGTCCAGCGTGCCGGCCCAGGCTTCCTTAGGCGTGCGGCTAAGCGGCGCATCGACCAGATGCACGCCAATTTCCTTCAGTTCGGCAACCAGCGCCTGGGTGGAAACCGGGTCCGACGTGGAACAGTCCACCACCACACTGCCCGCCTTCAGGCCTGCCTTGAGTCCGTTCGGGCCGCGCACGATCGCCTCGACATCCTTGGAGCCCGTGACGCACAGGAACACGACAGACGCGTGCTGCGCTACCTCGGCAGCCGAGGCGCGCAGCGTGGCACCACGTTGCTGCAAATCGGCTGTAGCCTCGCTGGCTTTGCGCGCATAGATGGACAGCGCATAGCCCTTGTCCACCAAGTTCTTGGCCATGCCATGGCCCATCAATCCCAGGCCGATGAAGCCGGCGGTTTCTTGTGTTGCTGTCATGTGGTGTTGCTCGATTTATGGTGGGCCAAAGACCTACCAGGCCTGGTGAACCCAGGGCTTGGCGTGTTGTTCGTAAACCGTTTGCACCGCGGACATCTGCGCGTCGGTGAGCGCCGGCAGGTCGGCGGCGCTGACGTTGTCGGCCACCTGCGTGGCGCGTTTGCCACCGGGAATGGCGCAGGTCACAGCCGGGTGCATGGTGATCCAGCGCAGCGCAAATTGCGCCATGCTGGTACCGGCTGGAACGATGGGGCGCAATGCCTCCACCGCTTCCAGCCCTTTGGCATAGTCCAGGCCGGAAAAAGTCTCGCCCTTGTCAAAGGCTTCGCCGTTGCGGTTGAACAGGCGATGGTCGTCGGCTGCGAACGAAGTCTGTGCCGTCATCTTGCCGGAGAGCAAACCGGAAGAAAGTGGCAGGCGCGCCAGAATGCCAACCCCCTTGCGCTGGGTTTCTTTGAACAGCAAATCCGCCGGACGCTGGCGCAGGATGTTGTAGATGATCTGCACGCTTTGCACGCCGGGGAACTCAATCGCCTTCAGCGCTTCTTCGACCTTCTCGACACTGACGCCATAGTGGCGCAGCTTGCCCTCGCGCTGCAGTTCATCGAGCACACCAAACACCTCGGGCATGTAGTACACCGGCGTCGGCGGGCAATGCAGTTGCAGCAAGTCCAGTGCCTCCACATTCAGGTTGGTCAGGCTGCGCTCCACGAAGGCGCGCAGGTTCTCGCGGTTGTAGCCTTCAGTCACATGGGGATTGAGCCGGCGTCCGGCTTTGGTGGCGACATAAAAAGGCTCGCTGCGCTCCTTGCGCAGGCGTGCGATCAGGCGCTCGCTACGGCCATCGCCATAGACGTCTGCGGTGTCAAAAAAGTTGACGCCCAAATCCAGCGCCTGGTGCAGCGCGCCCATGGATTCGGCGTCATCCACATCGCCCCAGGTGCCGCCTATGGCCCAGGCGCCAAAGCTGATGGTGGAGACGTTCCAGCCGGTGCGGCCAAGGGGTCTGTATTGCATTGAAGTCTTTCTTAGGTTTAGCGTTTGAAGCGGTGAACGATGTTTGCCAGACGTGAGCCGTCGCCTGGATGTTCCAAGGCCAACAGCCAGGCACGGCGCAGTAGGTAGCTCACGACACCGACGTTGAGCAGGTTGAAGGCAATGCCATTCAAAAAGGCCGCGCGGTAGGAACCGGTCCAGTCAAAAATCGCACCCGACATCCAGCCACCTAAGGCCATGCCAAACAGCGTGGCCATCAGCACCGTGCCGACGCGCGCACCGGCCTCTTGTGGCGTGAAGTATTCGCGCACGATCAGCGCATAGCAGGGCACGATGCCGCCCTGAAACAAGCCAAAAAGGCCCGAAATGACATACAGCGGCACCAGCCCCTTGAAGGGCAAAAACAGCAGCAGTGCCAGCATCTGCAACAGTGCGCCAATAAGCAAAGTGAGAAGCCCGCCCAGGTGATCAGAGATCCAGCCGGAGACCAGGCGACTGACAATGCCTGCGCTCAGCATCAGCGACAGCATTTGCGCACCCTGCGTGGCACCAAACCCGAGGTCGGTGCAATACGCCACGATGTGTACCTGAGGCATGGACATGGCCACGCAGCAAGCCAGCCCGGCCACACTCAGCAGCACGGTCAGGAGTGTGGGATTCATATTCAGCGGCCGCGCCGACACAGCCGAGTGCGTTGCGACGTTGGTAGCGGCTTGGGCGGTGTGCAACAAAGCCGGGGGGCGTCGCTTCAGTACCCAGGCCAGCGGCAGAATGCTGGCAAAACAGAAATACCCAATGGCAGAGTAGGCCGAGCGCCAGCCCCATAGCTCGACCATGTGTTGCGTCACAGGTGGCCATATCGCCCCGGCCACATAGTTGCCACTCATACAGATGGCCAGTGCAATGCCCCGCCTGCGCGTGAACCATTGCGAGGTATCGGCCACCAGCGGCGCAAAAGTGGCCGACGTGCCCAGCATGCCAATCAGCAAACCCTGTGCCAGATTGAACTGCCACAAACTCTGTGCCGAGCCCGCCACCAGAAAGCCAGAGCCCAGCGCTACACCGCCCACCAGCACCGGCACCATCACGCCAAAGCGGTCGGCCAGGCGCCCCATCAGAATGCCACCGATGCCAAAGCCGATCAGCGTCAACGCGTAGGGGAAGGACGCATCCGAGCGCCCCACCGCAAACTCCTGCTGTATGCGCGGCAGCACCACGGTGATGCCATACATGCCACTGCCGCCAATGGTCATCAAGGTGAGCGACACCAGCAGGCGCAGCCAGGCGTAGGCCGACTCGCCTTGTGGCTCCATCGGAGCGGTAACTTGCATAGAGAGGCTTAAAGCTTGACCACCACGCGCCCGCGCACCGTGCCCGCCAGCAGGTCCGCAGCAACGCCAATGGCATCTTCCAGCGCAATTTCGGTGGTGATAGCGTCCAGTTTGGC
>CAIQEX010000616.1 GCA_903870955.1 uncultured beta proteobacterium | reverse complement strand
CTGGAGCAGCGCACCCGTTTTGATCTGGAAATGCTCAGCGAAGTGGGCCATTGCAAGGGCATTGAAAATTACTCGCGCCACCTGAGTGCTGCGGCACCGGGCGAACCGCCCGCCACCTTGACCGACTATCTGCCCAAGGACGCGGTGATGTTTCTGGACGAAAGCCACGTGCTGATCGGCCAGTTTGGCGGCATGTACAACGGCGACCGGGCCCGTAAAACGACCTTGGTGGAATATGGTTTTCGCCTGCCCAGCGCGCTCGACAACCGGCCGCTGAAGTTCGAAGAATTCGAGACCCGCATGCGCCAGGCCATCTTTGTGTCCGCCACGCCCGCGCAATGGGAGAAGGACCATGCAGGCCAGGTGGTCGAGCAAGTGGTTCGCCCCACCGGATTGGTCGACCCCGAAGTCGAAGTGCGCCCGGCAACCACGCAAGTCGATGACGTATTGCAGGAAATCCGCATCCGGGTTGAGAAGAATGAACGGGTGCTGATCACCACGCTCACCAAGCGCATGGCCGAGCAACTCACCGATTACCTGAGCGACAACGGCGTCAAGGTGCGCTACCTGCACAGTGATGTGGATACCGTCGAGCGCGTGGAAATCCTGCGTGACCTGCGCCTGGGCACCTTCGACGTGCTGGTGGGCATCAACCTGTTGCGTGAAGGTCTGGACATCCCAGAGGTCTCGCTGGTGGCCATTCTGGATGCTGACAAAGAGGGCTTCTTGCGCTCCGAACGCTCACTGATTCAGACCATTGGCCGTGCCGCCCGCAATCTGGAGGGCAGGGCGATTTTGTACGCTGACAAGATCACCGATTCCATGGCACGGGCCATCGGTGAGACCGAGCGCCGCCGCGCCAAACAGGTCGCGCACAATCTGGAGCGGGGCATAACGCCACGCGCCATCGTCAAGAAGGTGCGCGATCTGATTGACGGTGTTTACAGCGAAAAGGCTGGCAAGGAAGCCGAACGTCTGGAGCGCGATGCCGTTGAGCGGGCCAAGGTGGAAGACATGAGCGAAAAGGATGTGTCGCGTGAAATCAAACGGCTGGAGAAGCTGATGATGGAACACGCGCGCAATCTGGAATTCGAAAAGGCTGCCCGTGTGCGCGACCAATTGAGCATCCTGAAGCAGCAGGCATTCGGCGCGCCAGGCTCTGACAACCTGGTTTTGTTACCAATCCCTTCAAAATAATAGGTTTTGCGACTGCTCAGTCTAGTTACCCGAGCAAAACGCTTGGTTTATTGCTATACTTGAGGCCGTTAGTCAACCAATTGGACCGAAGGAGCTCACCATGCGTCTCACCACCAAAGGCCGCTTTGCAGTCACCGCGATGATCGACCTGGGCCTGCGCCAAGCAACCGGCCCCGTCACATTAGCTGCAATTAGCCAGCGCCAGCAGATTTCGCTGTCCTACCTGGAGCAGCTGTTTGGGAAGCTTCGCCGCCACGAGCTCGTGGAGTCCACCCGTGGACCTGGCGGGGGTTATACCCTGGCCCGCAAGGCCACCGATATTACCGTGGCAGACATCATCGTTTCCGTGGATGAGCCCATCGACGCCACCCAGTGTGGCGGCAAGGAAAACTGCCTGGGTGAGGGCAACCGCTGCATGACCCATGATTTGTGGGCTTCGCTGAATACCCGCATGGTCGAGTTTCTGGACTCGGTCACATTGCAAAAATTGGTCGATGACCAATTGGCCAAAGGCCTTCAGATTGAAGACAAGCCGACGGTGAAGCGCGCCATTTCTGCAATGCCGGTGGTCAAGCCCATGCGCATCAATGCGCCTAATTCGGTGTTTGCACTGGGTAACGCGTTTTCCAAGAACTAATCTGCAATTTAGCCATTGCACGAGCCAACCATTCCTCCTATTTAGAGAACGCCGAGCGACTCATGGACACCACTCCCCACTTCCCGATTTACATGGACTACAGCGCCACCAACCCTTGCGACGAGCGGGTGGTGGACGCCATGGTTCCCTGGTTGCGTAACCATTTTGGCAACCCGGCTTCGCGCAGCCACGCCTGGGGTTGGGAAGCCGAAGCGGCTGTTGAAAAAGCGCGCGAGCAAGTTGCCGCCTTGATTGGTGCCGACCCGCGCGAGATCGTCTGGACATCCGGTGCTACCGATTCCAACAACCTTGCCCTGAAGGGCGCCGCGGACTTCTATCAATCCAAAGGCAAGCACCTCAGCACCGTCAAGACGGAACACAAGG
>CAIQEX010000615.1 GCA_903870955.1 uncultured beta proteobacterium | reverse complement strand
GTTGTTGATTAATGGAGACTTTGTGGAGATTTGCCATGACGACAAAACAGAAATTTGGAAGTGACGCATTTGCTGCGATCCACGCCTCTGCTACGGCCTTACAAAAGGTTGGCGCCATCGACCAAACTACGATGCGCCAGTTTGATGAAACCTGCCTGGCTGTACCAACAGCTCTAGCGCCAACCCAGATCAAAAACATTCGTGAGCAGGCGCGTGTAAGTCAACCCGTTTTTGCAAGGTACCTCAACACCAGCGAATCAACTATTCAGAAGTGGGAGTCTGGCAGCAAACAACCGAGCGGCATGGCGCTCAAATTGTTAGCCGTGGTTCAAAAGCACGGATTGGGCGTTCTAGCGTAATTTCTGCCAGGTCCCAACGCAGCATTTGCGACCAATCGGGTGCTGACCCATTGGCACACTGGGCATCCTTTCATCCCATTCAATATGTCATCCATCCGAATCGCCGGTGCGCAGTCCATTTCAGTTGCGGGCAATATCGCCGCGAATGTTCAAACTCACCTGGAGTTCATCGCAGCAGCACGTCTAGCGCATGTCAACCTGCTGGTATTTCCAGAATTGTCCCTTTGTGGCTACGAGCTTCCAATGCTCCAAGCATGCGTATTGCGCGCTGACGATAGTCGGCTCGCTGCTCTACGAGAGATGGCGTTCGAAGCCAAGATGACAGTGGTGGTTGGTGCGCCAGTTTTTAATGGTGCTGGCATGCCCCCAGCCATTGGGGCAATAACATTCTTTCCAGACCGAACGCATTCAATTTATCAAAAGCAGCACCTGCATCCTGGCGAAGAAATATTCGCATCCAAGGGCGATGTGGTCAGCAACAATAGCCCATTGCATGGCGAGTCCTATTCACTGGCAATTTGCGCGGACACTGCGCATGAAACGCACGCGGAGAATGCAGCAAAGTCAGGCGCTACTCTCTACTTGGCAGGCGTACTCGTGTCCGAGGCTGGATATGCGGCAGATAGCGCCAAGATGCAGCAATATGCAACTAGCCACCAGCTTGGCGTTTTGATGGCCAATCATGGCGGACCGTCCGGTGGTTACGCGTCAGCGGGCAAGAGTGCCTTTTGGGCTCCAGGTGGCAAACTGGTAGTGCAAGCGCCAGCAACTGGCAATGCACTTGTCGTTGCTTCACATGATTCGGGTACCTGGAGCGGCGAGGCAATTTCAATCGACTATTAACCTCCTCTGGCAGATGGCCATGGGAGTCGGATAAGCAAGGCCGCTGCCAACACTAGTTGTCACCGCCGAACGGGTAGCGAGCCAGACACGAGAGCACGCCACCAATATCAGCCGCCTGGTAAGACAGCAAGCTGATGCCGCGCACCGGCAGGCGCACAGGTTCGGGCAGCACGCAACGCTTCAAGCGCGCTTGCACCGCAGCCAGTGGCCAGGCATCGGCATACAGCCCCACCGTCATGTGGGGAACATAGTCGCCTCCCGCTGCGTGCGAAGCTTTTGCAGCCAGACAGGCGCGCAAGGCTGCAAGCGAGCCACTGGCATCATGAACCGTGAAATAGGGCACGGAAGTAAAGGTCTCCAGTCCACCGATCTCAATTTCAAACGGAGCCAGCTGCAGTTGTTGCACAGCCTGTACCTGCGCTTGAATCAGCTCCGGCCCAAAGTCGTCCGCATGAACAGGCGCGTCACTGGGAAAGCCGCACAGGCTCAACGTGACGTGCGGTTGGCGACAGTAGCCGCCCAACAGCAAATCGGCGAGTTGGGATTGTGCCGCCCGCAGGTGCGGCAACACCATGGTGGTGTCAAAGTCCAACGCCCACAGCACATAGGCTGGTCGCCCCAGATGCCACTCCACAAAGTCCCGGCGCACGTTGCGCAGGGTATGCATTTCGCTCACTTCGAATTCATGCTTCATTGCGCCCAGTCTATCTGCCGCTGAGCCTGGGAAAACCCCGACGTCAGCGTGTCGCTTTTTGTCAACCAAGGGTCGTAAGCGCAAGAGACACTGAACGCACGCCGGTCTAGCATGGCGACATGACACAGATCCACACCCTGCGCACTGATTTGGCCGCCGCCTTCCGCTGGGCCGCACGGCTGGGCATGCATGAGTCGATTGCCAACCACTTCAGTGTGGCCACCAATGACTCGGGCAGCCAATTTTTGCTGAACCCGGTGGGCTCGCACTTCTCGCGCATGCGCGCCAGCGAGTTGTTGCTGTTGGATGTCGACGACCCCGCAACATATGCTGGCGCCAACGCCCCGGACCCGACCGCCTGGACCCTGCACGCGGCCCTGCACAAGCAACTGCCGCAAGCGCGCTGCATTTTGCACACCCACATGCAAAACGCCACGGTGTTGTGCTGCTTGAAAGACTTTGAATTTCTGATGCTGGACCAGAATGCCTGCCGCTTCTACCAGCGCATTGCCTACGACCGCGACTACACCGGCATGGCCTTGCATGCGGATGAAGGCCAACGGGTGGCAGCCCTGATGGAGGCGGGCAAGAGCGTGCTGTTCATGGGCAACCACGGCGTCATCGTGGTCGGCCCCACGGTGGCCCAGGCCTTCGATGCGTTGTATTACCTGGAAAAGGCCTGTGCCCTTCAGTTGGCTGCCCTGGCCACTGGACGCGAACTGGCACGGGTGCCGGACGCAGTTGCCAAAGTCGCCTGCAGCCAATGGAACGATTACCCCACGCGCTTTTCAGAGCTTCATTTCACCGCCCTTAAAAACATCCAGCACCAGGAAGAACCGGACTACCAGTCATGAACCAAAACATCATCATTACGTGTGCCGTCACCGGCGCTGGCGATACCGTTGGCAAGAACCC
>CAIQEX010000614.1 GCA_903870955.1 uncultured beta proteobacterium | reverse complement strand
TGGCGTCCCACATCTTGCCGCCATTGCGGATCATGGCGGGCATGGAGGCGTCCACGATGATGTCGTTGGGCGAATGGAAGTTGGTAATGCCCTTGGCCGAATCGACCATGGCCAGTTCTGGACGGTGCTCGTGGCAGGCATGGATATCACGCTTGATTTCGTCCTGTTGGCTTTGCGGCAGGGTTGCAATCTTGCCGTACAGATCGGCCATACCGTTGTTGACGTTGACGCCCAGTTCTTTGAACAGCGCACCGTGCTTGGCAAACGCGTCCTTGTAGAAAATCTTGACGCAATGTCCAAACACAATGGGGTGCGACACCTTCATCATGGTGGCCTTGACGTGCAGGGAGAACATCACGCCGGTCTTGCGTGCGTCTTCGATTTCCTGCTCATAGAAGGCTTCCAAAGCCTTTTTGCTCATGAACATGCTGTCGATGACTTCGCGGTCCAGCAGGGACACCTTGGCCTTGAGCACCACGGTTTTGCCAGACTTGGTGATCAGCTCCATCTTCACATCACGGGCACGGTCCAGCGTCATGGATTTTTCACCATGGTAGAAATCGCCGTTGTGCATGTGGGACACATGGCTACGCGAGGCCTGGCTCCACTCAGCCATGCTGTGCGGGTTTTTGCGGGCAAATTCCTTCACGGCCTTGGGCGCGCGACGATCCGAGTTGCCTTCACGCAGCACCGGGTTCACAGCCGAGCCAATGCAGCGGGCATAACGCGAGCGGATGCTCTTTTCTTCTTCGGTCTTGGGATCTTCGGGATAGTCTGGCAGGGCATAGCCCTTGCCCTGCAGTTCGCGGATGCAGGCGATCAGCTGGCCCACCGATGCGCTGATGTTGGGCAACTTGATGATGTTGGCTTCAGGCCTGAAGGTCAGCTTGCCCAGTTCGGACAGCGTGTCTGGCACGCGCTGCGCTTCGGTCAGGCTCTCAGGGAAAGACGCGAGCACACGGGCCGCCACCGAGATGTCGCTCTCGGCCACTTCAATATCGGCCGGCTTGGCAAAGCTGCGAACAATCGGCAGGAATGCACAGGTGGCCAGAAACGGCGCTTCATCTGTAAGTGTGTAAATGATTTTTGAGTTGTCGGCGGCCATTGGTACCCCTCTTGCTATTAGGTTGATCGATTTTCGTGAAATCGCGCTACTGTATTCGATGACGGTGTCAGAAAACTGACTACGGAAATGTACGACTTTTGCGGGACCAGCGGCCCTCTTGGGGCCCCTGTCAGCGCCTCAACTGCGCAATTGTTGACTTAGGCTAATGGAAACCTACAACAACCACAAACCCAGGGAAACCAGGGCCATCAGCAGCAGGCCTGACGCCAGCAGACGCCCCGGCGTCCAGCGTGAGGGCGCAGCTTCTTGTGGAGTCGCCGGGGTGGCGCTTTGGCCTGAATAGCGGTCCGCCTGATTCGAAAACCGGGTTTTGCACTTGGTACCGCAGAAAAAATAGCTTTGGCCCTGACGTTCCAGATGGTGAAACGACTTGACGGTCACAGCCATTCCACAC
>CAIQEX010000613.1 GCA_903870955.1 uncultured beta proteobacterium | reverse complement strand
CTGCTGTTGGAACTGATTCGACCTGGCGTTTCAGGGTCCAGAATATCCAGCGCGCAAGCTTGACTAAGGGCCTGAAAAACGTCTTCAACGGTGCGACTTTGGTTGAGTAGCCAGTAGTGGCTCTTATAGCCAAAGCCACTACCCGACCACTCCCGCTCCAGGCGCGACAGATAACTGGCCACGCCTTCTGCATCGGTCAGGGGCATGGTCTTCAGAACCACGATCTGCTTATACCGGTTGGTCATCACCCAGCATTGGTCAAGGCCGCGTGTGCCACGGCAAAGGTGCGCCGCCAAGGCCTCGCGGCTCTCTGATGCCGTAACCGTGCAAGCCACCAAAGAAACGGGAAACACGGCGCTGTTGGCCTGTGCAAACTGAAGCCTTAGTGTGTCCTTGAATGCGTCCAAATCCTGGGAGTCCCGAACTGCCTGGGGTCGTCCCGCCATGATGTCACCCATGTGCTGCCCCAGCACACTCAGTTCTTCAAAAGTGTGCTGCTGTATTTTGACGAACAACATATCGAAGATGGCGACGACCGCATGCACATGGGCACGCGCATCCACCAGTGGAATGATGGCAATCAGTTGGCCTTGTCCAGCCGCCTGCGCTCCCCGCAATACCGTCGGTGCGGCACTGCCCAAGGTTTCCCGCAGCATGGGATGAAACGCAGACAACTCGCCCGCAGCGCCCAGACTGGCCACGGCCGGTATTTGCAATACGCCGCGTTCGTTGATGGCATAGAGTGCTGCGGAATGCAGATTGCCCAGATCCGCAAACATTTCCAGCAGCCAGGGCCCGAGTCCTGACTCCGCCAGTGACCCGCTGCTATCCAGTTCCTTGGTCCTTTGTTGAAGGCGCTGCAAGGCGCCTCTCAAGTTGCCTGTACTGTCCACGATGCGGCGCTCCAATTGGGCGTGCGAAATCTGTAGAACCTGGTAGGCGCTGGAGAATTGTTTCAGGCGACTACTGTAGTGATGGCTTAGTGTGGTGAGTTGACTGGTTTTTTGCACCCAGCGATCGCGCATTTCGCCAGAGACCATGCCAGCCAACAGCATGACGACGATTTGCGCATTGGGAAAATCGGAAGTTTGATCACTCCGGAAGTAGCCCGAAGCGAACACCGCAAGCGACGTCGTTACCGCCACCAGGCTCCCCGCAAGCAGCCCAAATCGCAAACCCAGCCAGAGGGGTCCCAGGACGAGGACCAGCAAAACTGCACTCCGCAATCCGTTGGGGATGTACCAGAGCAAAAATGTCGGCAGCAGAACACCGAAAATCATTGCCTCCGAGACAAGGCCAGGTGACAGAATCGCCCGCCGCAGTTGGCTCAGTGCGTTCTGAAAACGAAAGGTGGGGTGTATTTGCATGGCTTAAAAATCGATTTGCAACAGGACACCCAGACCTCGGTCCGCCTGGTCCGAGGCTCCGCCCAGAACGTTGGTGTAGTGCCCCTCCAACCGGATCCGGGCACTGCCCGCCGCGTTCACAGGCAGCTGCAGGCTGCCTCGAACAGCGTAGGCATTTTCATGGGTCGGCCATTGCTGACCGGCCCACACATCCAGCAGCCCGTAGGCTTGCCTGGACGAAGCTTCATGCCCGCCAAAGCGCAGTGTGGTGCCGACACCCATGGTGCTGAAGTTGCGTGCAACAACGTCTTCCAGCGACTGCGTGGCGGGCAGCACCGGGCCTGCCAGATCTGGCGGGAGTTTGTCCGCCAGTTGGTTGTTGTCGCTGCTACCAGACACCCGAACCGACCAGGCTGGACCTTCCCGGGCTAAGACTTTTTCCAGCGCAGCTTCCGTCCGGTAGCCCTGCCCAAGCAAAGAACCCCCACGGCTGCTGAAGGACTGCCACGCCGCTCCCACTTGACCGGACCAGGAATCGTCAGACGCATGGCGCAAGACCAGGGCCAGCTTGTCCTGGCTGCCAACTGCCCGCAGTGCCGGGGTAATGTCGGACAGCGTGTGGACTGACAGATCCACGCGCATGCTGGTACGTGGATCCCAGGCACGGGTCCAAGCGACTTGGCCGTAAACCAGCGAATGGTCCACACGCGCATTGCCTCCGACCGTGAGCTGCAGCGGGTCGTTCAGCAGGTTGAAGATTGCATGCAGCGAGAGGTCCTCTTCGTTGCGAAAGCTGTCCGTTACCAGATGCACGCCGTCGCCGCTCAGCGTGTTGTGCGCGAGCCGCAGCTTGATGCGTGCCGCGTCTGTTGAGGCGCTGAATTCTGCGTCAGTGGTTTCTAGACGCAGGCTGGAAAAGTCACGTGTCTGGGCGCCCAATGTCAGCGTGCTCATTTGCTGTAGGCGCAATTCATCACGGTGTTGCGCCAGGCGTTCATCGGCCATCAACGGTGCATCCAGCAGTTCCCGTTCAGCCAAAGCCAGGGCCTGCGCATTGCGTCCCAGGCTCCGCATGGCGGTCACCCGGTCAGCTGCATTGAGCGTATTGCTTCGGGTATCCAAAATCTGTTGAATGCTGCTCCGGTCGCTCTCTTCCAAGGCTACTGCCAGCGTCTGGTATGCGGGGAGGGTTTGACCTTGCATTTGCGCGTCCTGCAACCAATGGTGTGCGGCGCTTACATTGCGCTGGGCAAGACTGGAATCCACCAGACGCTGGTAGACCTCGGTCTCGCGGTAACCAAGCGCCAACATGTCCTGCAACACCGCGTCTCCCACACTGGAGCCACCCAAGTCACGCGATACCGATGCCAGTGCCAGCAGCACGGGACGCCTTTCGGGCTTGGGTGACTCCCCCGGTTGCAGAAGTGTGGCTCTCAATCGGCCAACAATTTCGCCTTTTGTCTGTGGCTCAATTCCCTTCAAATCCGCCTTTCCAAGCATGTACAAATAGCCCGACTGCCACTGAAAATCGTCCGATTGGGTATGCACCTGCTTTTCAAACCAGTCCACTGATTCCCGGTATTGATGCAAACGCATGTTGGCTAGCGCATAGGCTGCCCAGTAGTCGGACTGGTGCAGCGCATCCGTCTGCCACTGGACAAGTTGTTCAGCTAGTTCAAGGTCCGACCCTTCGACGAGGGTCATCATCAGAAGTTGCACGCGCAGTGAAACCGCTTGCGGATTGAGTGCGAGTGCACGGCGATACGCATGCAAAGCCTGCTGCGCGTCACCGGTATGGCCCGCGATGTGTGCCTGAAGTAACCAGTACATCTCTGTGTTACCCAGTTCGCTTTCAACAGCTTGCGCATCGACCGAGGTGCTGCGCAGAAGATCCCATCGCTTGGTTCGCGATGCGGCGTCCATAGCCAATAAGAGCCAACGCGGTTGGCCCAATCGGTGGAAGGCTTCACTGGCAATGGTGACTGCCATTTCCGGTTCGCCGCGTTCAACCCAGCTGTCTATCAGCCGCTCGGCAACCTGGGCATTCAACGAGCCTGTCGTCCAGACCTTCAGGTAGGCGAAAAAGGCCTCGTCTTTAGAACCATGGTCCCACTCCAGGTCACCGTAGGCAGGCCAGAAGTCAGCTTCTGTGGCTTCCACACGCTCGCGTACTTCCCGCAGCAATGTGACTGCCTCTTGCGGACGCTGCAGGGTCACCAGGAGTGTCGCACGATGGATGGCAGACACGGCAATCAGCGACGCTTCAGTCCCCGCTTGCTGCCATGCATACAGCGCGGCTGGCAAGTTGCCCAACTGCTCCTGTGATTGGGCCAGTGCCTGCCACTGACCAGTGGACAAATCGTAGCGCTGGGCATACCGACCCAAAAATTCAACCAGGGGAACGGGAACTTTTTCGCGTTCAGCGATACGTGAAAGCCCCTGCTGTTCCTCAAATGAAAGCCTGCGCGTCTGGGTCGCCAGTTGCGCCGCTTGCAGCCAAATCAAGTCCCTCTCGAGAGCCATCGCTATGCGCATGGTCCGGTCCAGCGATTCTGGTGTCGGCGCGGTTTTAGACAGGTTCTGCCATTGCTCGAGGGCAAGTTCCTGCTGCCCGGACCAATCTGAAATACGTGCCAGACGGGTTCGTTGTGCGGCATTGTGTGGTTGCAGTTGCACCAAGCGGATAGCCAATGCACGCGCAGCATCCAAATCTTTGGCGGCGAGTTCCAGATCCAACTGGCGCTCCAGCGTCATGGCATCCTGGGGCGTTAGCAAGACCAGTTTGCGTCCTGCCGTCTGCGCCCAATGCAGGTCATGCTGACCCAGCGCAACAAGGATGGCTTGCTGCAGATAGCCGGGATCACGGGAATAGGTCTGTTCATTGGCCTTGGCGATATGCAGAGCCTGCGCACCATCCCGGTTAGCCAAATGGGCGTCCATCGCAAGCAATAGGTAGCGTCGACGTGTTGGAAGGTCCTTTGTGGCGTGGCTTGCCTCCAGATAGCGCTTACCTGCGATTCCAGGCGCACCTGCAGCGAGTTGCTGATTCCCCGCGTACTCCAGCCATTGCACCCTGTTAAGGGGGTCCAGCTTTGCAAGGCGCTGGTAAATGCCCGCTGCCATGGCGGGTTGACCCACAGCCAAGCTGATGTCCGCCAAACGTTGCAACATTGGCTTTTGAATCACCTGCGCTTGTGTCTGCCCAATTTGAGCCGATAGCTCTTTGAGAATGACGTCGCGCTCGGCGCTTGCCTGTGGCAATGCAATGAGCCGTGAATATTCAAGCTCGATGGACTTGAGCTGCACGGCATCGTCCTGCAAACGTGCGCCGCGGGCGGTCAGCGCATAGCCAGCAGGGGTGACCGATAGTTGTGCGGGCACTGCCCACGTAGCGGTTG
>CAIQEX010000612.1 GCA_903870955.1 uncultured beta proteobacterium | reverse complement strand
CCACAGCCATGGGCCTTCCGGGGCGCATGGCAATTTTCCAAAAAGCCACTCCACTTTCGCCACCTGCCAGCTTGCGCATCACAGCCTTGGTGTGATCGGCCTCGCCAACGCTGACACCGCCACTGGTGATGATGGCGTCGGCCTGGTTGGAAGCGGTCAGGAAGGCCTGCTCCAGCGCCAGGGGGTCATCCGCCACGACACCCATGTCGAGTACCTCGACTCCCATTCGGGTTAGCAGACCAAACAAGGTGTAGCGGTTGCTGTCATATACAGCACCCTCGCGGGGGCTTTCACCGAGACTAAGGATTTCATCGCCCGTGGAAAAAAAGGCAACCCGAAGTTTGCGCCACACGGAAACCTGGGAGATGTTCAGGCTGGCCAGCAGTCCCAGGGCTGCGGGGCCTACGGTATCGCCTGCAAGCAACGCTGGTTTGCCTTTGCATAGGTCTTCTCCCTTGAAGCGACGGTTGTCTCCACGGTTTAGGACTCCTGCCGCCAGGGTGATACGAACCCCGTCGGATTGCACCATTTCCTGCGGCACGACCGTGTCGAGTCCGGCTGGCATGACGGCACCCGTCATGATCTTCAGGCACTGCGTGTTGCCTACCGTGCCAGTCCAAGCCTTACCGGCCAGGGCTGTGCCCACGATTTCCAGTTGCAACGGCTGCTCCGTTTGCAGCAGTGCGCCATCAAAGGCGTAACCGTCCATGGCCGAGTTGTCATGTGCGGGTACATCGATGGGCGATACCACGTCATGTGCCAGTACCCGTCCCAGCGCCGCCTTGAGTTCCACACTTTCGGTCGTCGATACGGGCGTCACCATGCTTTGTAAAAACTTCAATGCGGTATCGGCGCGCAAAGCTTGCGGGTCATAGCCCTGCAGACTGGCTGCGACTTGTTCAAGGGTCTTCATGGGGTCTCCGAATCATGTAACTCGTCCAGGGTGTTGATATTGGCGAATGCGCGCGTATCGTCACCCTGTGCGTCAAAACCTAGCTTGATTTGCCTGTGACGGGCGGTCCAGGCGCCAATTTTTCGCCCACCACTCTCGATAAACGCTTGCAGGTCGTCAGCCAGTTCAGTGCGCACCAGACAAAAAACCGGTTGCGGGCGCAACAGGGTGCTGCCGTCAGCCTGCACTTCGGGTGCCATGGGCATCGCGATCTCGCATTTTTCGGTAATCAAGGCGGTGGCCAGGCGCGACAGCAAATCAAGTGGGAAGAGCGGCGAGTCGCAGGGAACAGTCAACATATAGGGGTATCGGCCTTCACATTGCCGCAGGGCCGTCAAGAATCCGGCGAGGGGTCCAGGGTAGTCGGGCACGGTATCGCTCCATACCGGCACACCCAGATTTGCATAGTGCATCTGGTTGCGGTTCGCGTTGATGCCAATGAGCCCCGGCGCACCACAATCTTGCAGGCGCAGTCGCCCGAGAGCAATTTCCGCAAGCGGCTGTCCACGAAAGAGTTGCAAACCCTTGTCTACGCCACCCATGCGGGTGGCACGACCGCCCGCCAGGACCACCGCGCAAACAGCGGAAGCAGAAATCAAGGAGGACTTCAAGGCTACCCGCCGATATAGCTCATTTCTACCCGACGCTGGCCATCACCCGGTGGCGCCGAGCCTTCGGAACCACGCAACTCCGAATAGCGATCGCTACGCCCTGTCCAGATGTGTGAAATGGCGGCTGATAGCTGCGCATCGGTGCAATCGCCACGCACAAGATCGCGAAGGTTGTGCCCTTGGCTGGCGAAAAGACACAGGTAAATCTGGCCTTCGGTCGACAAGCGCGCACGGTTGCAATCGGAACAAAACGCCTGGGTCACGCTGCTGATGACGCCAATTTCGCCAGCTTCCTTGTCATGCTGGCCACTTGCATCGGCATAGCCCCAACGCTGTGCAGTTTCGCCGGGCTGTGTGGCTTCGAGTGGAATCAGGGTCAGTTCCTGCTGCAAACGCTTAACAACCTCCGCTGAAGGTACAACGTCGTTCATGCGCCATCCGTTTGTCGCACCTACATCCATATATTCAATAAAGCGCAACACCACGCCGCTGCCCTTGAAATGGCGTGCCATCGGCAATATTTGGTTGTCGTTGGTACCCCTTTTCACCACCATATTCACCTTGATCGGTCCGAGCCCCACCGCACGGGCGGCTTCAATGCCATCCAGAACCTCCTGAACTGGAAAGTCCACATCATTCATGGCTCGAAAGACGGAGTCGTCCAGTCCATCCAGACTGACGGTGATGCGCTGGAGTCCTGCCGCCTTCAGGGCGGCTGCCTTGCGAGTCAGCAGCGAACCGT
Organism: uncultured beta proteobacterium; assembly: GCA_903870955.1. GTDB lineage: Bacteria > Pseudomonadota > Gammaproteobacteria > Burkholderiales > Burkholderiaceae_C > Allorhodoferax. The sequence continues at coordinate 10,480 of CAIQEX010000612.1, read as the reverse complement.
TGGTTGTCAGCGTCAGGTCCAGAGCGGCCCCGTCTGTCGTGCGCAAACTGGACAGTTGTTGAATCAGCAGTTCAATATTTTTGCGCAGTAGGGGTTCTCCGCCGGTGAGCCTGATCTTTTGCACACCATGCGCCACAAATTGGCGGGCAATGCGGGTGATTTCTTCAAAGGTCAATAAGGACGCATGCGGTAGGTAAGGGTAATCATTGGTGAAAACATCTTTAGGCATGCAATAGCTACAGCGGAAGTTGCAGCGGTCGGTCACGCTAATGCGTAAGTCCCGCAGTGGTCGACCGCGCGCGTCGCTGAGCAAGCCATTGGCTTGAAGCTGACCGTCGTCAATCACCTTGGGTACAGGGATGGTGTGGGGCTTTCCACGCTGATCTATCAGGGGAACGATTCGTTGCTGTGTTTTTTCCGGCATGTCCGTATTGTCCATGTTGCCGCATCGTTGAGGGGGAGCAAACTTGCCGGCCACAGGGCCTTTATGCCAAAACTAGGGAGCGCTCAAAGGGCGATAGCCAATACGCGCAGCGGCGACAACCGCTTGGGTCCGGTTTTGCACGTCGAAATGGCGCAGTATGGCTGCGACGTGTGTTTTTACGGTTTCTTCAGAGACGTGCAATTGTTCCGCAATTTCCCGGTTTGCATGTCCGTCTAACAGGCAGCGCAGCACCAGATCCTGTCTTTGCGTCAGCAGGGGGCGTCCGTTGGAGTCTTCCAGTGTTGCAGGTGGTGCATTGGTAAGTTCTTGTGGCAGATAAATGTCGCCCTCCAGGACACTGCGCACAGCGCGAAGCAATTCATCGCTGACGCAAGACTTGGTCACAAAACCGGCAGCACCGGCCTGCAGCACCTGACGCATGATCTGGGTATTGGCGGATCCGGACAACAAAACAATGGGTAGTTCAGGGTGGCGTTCACCAAAAATGGCCAGTGCGTCCAAACCATTCATGTCCGGCAAGTGGTAATCCAACAGCACCAAATCGAGGTCGCCATGTTTGTGGGCGAGCACGAACGCCTGCTCGCAGTTCCCAGCTTGCAGGACTTCCAGATTTTCTTCCAGACCTTTGAGCACCTGGCGCAGGCCTTCGCGCACCAATGCATGGTCATCAACGACAAGAATTTTCACCAATTTCTCTTAATATTAGCCAACTGAATGTGCCAGATTGCTTAAATGGGCATTTTCACAGCAAATGCACTTTTCAGTGTTCCAAAGTAACAAAACCCGCTTACGCGGGTCTTGCTTTGGATCAAAAGGTCGGGATTAGCCGCCGTGAATCTTCATCATGAGAGGCACGATCAAGAGCGCAACGATGTTGATGATCTTGATCAGCGGGTTCACCGCAGGACCTGCGGTGTCCTTGTAAGGGTCGCCGACGGTGTCACCCGTGACGGCCGCTTTGTGGGTCTCAGAGCCCTTGCCGCCGAAGTTGCCATCCTCGATGTACTTCTTGGCATTGTCCCAGGCGCCGCCGCCGGTACACATGGAGATCGCCACAAACAGGCCCGTGACGATGGTTCCCATCAGCAGGCCACCCAGTGCTGCGGGGCCAAGCACCAGTCCCACCAAAATCGGGGCTACCACGGGCAGCAGGCTGGGGATCATCATTTCCTTGATGGCCGCGCTGGTGAGCATGTCCACAGCAGTGTCATATTCTGGCTTACCGGTACCGTCCATGATGCCCTTGATGTCACGGAATTGGCGGCGAACTTCAACCACCACCGCACCCGCGGCACGTCCCACGGCTTCCATGGCCATGGCACCAAACAGATAGGGGATCAATCCGCCAATAAACAGACCGATGATGACCATGGGGTCGCTCAGGTCGAACTTGACGTGGCTTCCGAGTCCTTCGAGCTTGTGGGTGTAGTCGGCAAAAAGCACCAGAGCAGCCAATCCGGCGGAACCGATGGCATAGCCTTTGGTCACAGCCTTTGTGGTGTTGCCCACAGCGTCCAGGGGGTCGGTAATGTCGCGCACGCTAGCGGGCAATTCGGACATTTCGGCAATACCACCGGCGTTGTCCGTGATGGGGCCATAAGCGTCCAGTGCAACCACAATACCTGCCATGCTCAGCATGGAGGTAGCCGCGATAGCAATGCCATACAGGCCAGCCAATGCATAGGCCGAATAAATGGCGGCACACACAAACAGCACCGGCCACGCCGTAGAGCGCATCGAAACACCCAAACCGGCAATGATGTTGGTGCCATGGCCTGTGGTGGATGCTTCCGCGATGTGACGCACGGGAGCATATTGCGTTCCCGTGTAGTATTCGGTAATCCAGACCAGTGCGCCAGTCAGGATCAGACCGACGGCGCAGGCGCCGAACAGTGCAGACGATGTCACAACGCGGCCATCGGCCTGCGTCAGCGCGGCGGGGAACAGCGACTGGGTTACAAAGTAGAAGGCAATCAGCGACAGCACGCCAGCGACGGCCAGACCTTTGTACAAGGCGGGCATGACGTTCTTCATGCCGGGCGAGGCCTTGACGAAGAAGCAGCCGATGATGGACGCAACGATAGACACAGCACCCAGACTCAAGGGGTACAGCACCGCATTGGGACCGCCAGTACCGAGCAACAAAGCACCCAGCACCATGGTGGCGATCAGTGTCACGGCATAGGTTTCAAAAAGGTCAGCGGCCATGCCGGCACAGTCACCCACGTTATCGCCCACATTGTCGGCAATCACCGCAGGGTTGCGGGGGTCATCTTCTGGAATGCCTGCTTCGACCTTACCGACCAGATCGGCGCCCACGTCAGCGCCTTTGGTGAAAATGCCACCACCCAAACGGGCAAAGATGGAAATCAGCGAGGAGCCAAAGGCGAAACCGATCAGTGGGTTGAGCTTGGCTGCAGTCACCGCGCCATCGGGCACCAGGAACATATAAAAGGCTGTTACACCGAGCAAGCCCAGGCCCACAACCAGCATGCCGGTAATCGCACCGCCACGGAAGGCCACGTCCAACGCTGGACCAATGCCCTTGGTGGCGGCTTGTGCTGTTCGCACATTGGCGCGTACCGACACGTTCATGCCGATAAAGCCACAGGCGCCAGACAGCACGGCGCCAAGCACAAAGCCCACGGAACTCATGGGATCCAAAAATACCGCAATCAGGATCGCCAGCACCACGCCGACCATGGCGATGGTTTTGTATTGGCGTGAAAGATAGGCCGCTGCACCGGTTTGGATGGCAGCAGCAATTTCTTGCATCCTCGCATTGCCCGCGTCCTGGGAAAGAATCCAACTGCGTGCCCAAACGCCGTAAACCACGGCTATAAAGCCACAAACGAGCGCCAGAGTTAGCGCCGAGTTGCCCGTCATAAGTAATCTCCTTGTTGATTCGCAAAAAAGGGCCAACGCATGCGCTGTCCCGCTGCGTTGCTTCCTCGTTGCTCCTGGTCAACAATTGCCGGGGAGAAGATTGGCCAACGGCCGAACTGTACCGTTAAAAAATGACAGTTTTGGCAGATCGCAAGGGCTGAGTCAGTAAAATCAGGGTTAATCCTGACAGTTTTTGATTTTCATCATTAAAGAGACCACCCATGTCCTTAGACAACGTTACCCCCGGCCCGAAATGTCCTGAAGAGTTCAACGTGATCATCGAAATCCCGATGAACGCTGACCCCGTGAAGTACGAAGTGGATAAAGCCACAGGCGCTATTTTTGTGGACCGTTTCATGAGCACGGCCATGCATTACCCGACCAACTACGGCTATGTGCCCAAAACCATGTCGGGTGATGGCGACCCGGTTGATGTGCTGGTGATCACCCCTGTGCCCCTGATTCCTGGCGTGGTGGTTCCTTGCCGCGTGATTGGCATTTTGATGATGGAAGACGAAGCTGGCGTCGACGGCAAAGTGCTGGCAGTGCCCACCAACAAGATCCTGTCACTCTACAGCCGCTGGGAAAAGCCGGAGGATCTGCAACCCCTGCGTTTGAAGACCATCGCCCACTTCTTTGAACATTACAAGGATCTGGAAGAAGGCAAATGGGTCAAGATTCTTGGCTGGGAAGGCCCTGAGTCTGCCCGCAAGGAAATCATGGATGGCATTGCGGCTTATAACAAGCTGCAGGCCTGATCGACCGGGTTCGCATCGGTACTTTGGACGGGCTAATCAGTGCAAGCGCAATCCGGCCAGTATCTGACGCTTCGCTTGGGGCCGGAGGAGTACGCCATCGACATCCAGCGGGTGCAGGAACTTCGTTTCTACGAAGAACCTACCCGTATGGTGAACTCGCCCGCATTCATCAAGGGCGTGATCAACCTGCGGGGGGTCATTGTTCCGATTGCCGATTTGCGAATCAAACTGCATATTGAGAACGTGGAATACACCGAATTCACCGTGGTCATTGTTTTGAACATCAATGGCACATTGGTTGGTGCGGTGGTTGATTCCGTGGCCGACGTGCTCACCCTCGATGCCGACGCGATTAAACCTGCACCGCAATTCGATTCGGTTATGGATGCCCGATTTATCATCGGCCTCGCCAAGCAAGGTGAACGCACCTTGATCGTGATGAACATTGATGCTTTGATGAGTAACGCCGAGCTCGGCATGGTCGTCTAAATCGGTAGGTGCGATCAGTCCTTGCGAAAGGGATTGCGGGTATTCAGGTCTTCCATATAGTTTTCGATTCCGTTGCCTTCGCGCTGCAGGAAGTTGCCAATCGCGTCGCTGAATTCCGGATGCGCAATCCAGTGTGCGCTGGTGGTCTTTACGGGCAACAGAGCCCGTGCCATTTTGTGCTCTCCTTGGGCTCCACCTTCAAAGCGCAGATAGCCATTGGCGATGCACCATTCCAGGGGTTGGTAATAGCAGGCTTCAAAGTGCAGGCAATCGACGCGTTCCAGTGCACCCCAGTAACGGCCATAGGCCACCTTTGTGAGGCTTGATGCGCTACCTTCGTTGGATGGTGACAGGTAGCTCCCCACGGCTATCAAGCTGCAGGCGATTGGACGTCCATCGCGTTCGGCCACAAAGAGCAACCAGTTTTCCGCCATGGTTGTGGCCATACGCTTGAAGAAGTTTGGGTGAAGGTAGGGCGGGTTGCCATGTTCCAGGTACGTACGTTCATAACAGCGGTAAAAAAAGTCCCAGTCCTCAGGGGATATCGCAGAACCTTCAGCGTGCCGGAAGCTAACTCCGGCGTCTCTTACCTTGCGCCTTTCCTGGCGTATTTTCTTGCGCTTGTCTTGCGACAGCGACAGCAGAAAAGTATCAAAATCCGGGTATCCCGAGGCGCTGTTGTTCCAGTGAAATTGCACCGTGTGGCGCAACATCAGGCCTGCACTAGAGCAGGCTGTCACATCGTCTTCGGAGCCAAACAGCAAGTGCAGCGATGAAAGTTTCCACTGATCGCTCAAGGTAATCAGGGCCTTGATCAGTTCGAGGCGAACTTTGTCGCTAGTGGCGAGCAGCCTGCTGCCCGGCACCGGTGTAAAGGGCACTGATACGACCGCCTTGGGGTAGTAAGCCAGCCCATGTTGTCGATAAGCGTTAGCCCAGGCCCAGTCAAATACGTATTCGCCCATGGAGTGGTCTTTGATGTACAGCACGGTGGCTGCGGCCAACTGACCCGTTTCATCGTGCAGGCATACAAAGCGTGGCTCCCAACCGGTGCGCGCAGTGGCGCTGCCGCTTTCGTGCAAGGCGCTCAGGTAGGCATGGCGCATAAAAACACTGGCATGAGACTGGGCCGCCAGTAAGGCGTCCCAGGCCGATGAATCTATGTCTGCCGGCGCGGTGTGAACCCGGATGACATAATCTTTCATACCGCGCTCCAGAGCGCCCATGCCGCAAGATTCTTGTGGCTCTCAATAAAGTATTGCTGGTTCATGACTCTCAAACTGTGCGTAGCGCAACTCAATTTTTTCGTAGGTGATCTGGATGGCAACGTTCGCAAAATTGTGGACGCCGCGCAGCAGGCATATGCCAAGGGTGCGCGACTTCTGCTGACGCCTGAATTGTCCCTGTGTGGTTACGCCGCAGAGGACCTTTTTTTGCGCCCTGCCTTTATCCAAGCCTGCGATGATGCCTTGTTGGGCTTGACCACGCAGCTTGCCGGGCTAAAAGGGATGACCGTGGTTGTAGGTCATCCAACCGGAGGCGACACCCGCACCCGGTCGGTGTCAACCCAAAGCCGTCACAACGCGGCCAGTGTGTTGCGCGACGGTAGGGTCGTTGCGACTTATGCAAAGCGTCAACTTCCCAACTATCAGGTGTTTGATGAGCGACGCTATTTCAGTCCAGGTGAAGATGTCTGCGTGTTTGATGCAGGGGAGGGGGAAGATCATGTACGTGTGGGCTTGCTGATTTGCGAAGACGCCTGGTTTGATGCGCCGGCACAGTCAACCAAGGAAGCTGGTGCTGAACTCCTTGTGGTCATCAATGCGTCCCCATTTCATATCGGCAAGGGCTATGAGCGGGAAAGCGTGATGGCCCAGCGTGTTCAGGCCACCGGCCTCCCGCTGGTCTATGCCCACTTGGTGGGTGGGCAGGATGAGGTGGTGTTTGAAGGTCACTCTTTTGCGTTGAATGGTGATGCCTCGTTGGCGGCGAGGGCGTCGAGCTTTAAAGAAGAGCTATTCGACTTGCAACTGGAGCAAAAGGCGTCTGGAAGGTGGCTTGTCGGTTCCGTTGAGCCCGTGCGGACTGCCGAGGCAGACTTGTGGGATGCACTGGTGTTGGGCGTGCGGGACTATATTGGAAAAAATGGTTTTCCAGGTGTCCTGCTCGGTCTGTCCGGTGGAATTGATTCTGCTTTGGTGTTGGCGATCGCTGTGGACGCTCTGGGGGCCGGCAAAGTTCGCACGGTGATGATGCCTTCGCCCTATACCGCGGACATCAGCTGGCTGGATGCGCGGGAGATGGCCAAGCGCATGGGCGTACGCTACGATGAGATTTCAATCGTGCCCGAATTCGAAGCCTTTAAGGCTTCCTTGGCGACGGAATTTTCTGGTTTGGCGCTGGACGCAACCGAAGAAAATATCCAGGCCCGTATCCGCGGCACCTTGCTGATGGCGTTGAGCAACAAGTTTGGCAGCATTGTGCTGACTACAGGCAATAAATCTGAAATGGCAACTGGCTATTGCACGCTGTACGGCGACATGGCAGGAGGCTTTGCAGTGATCAAGGATCTGGCAAAGACGCAGGTTTTCAATCTAGCCCGCTGGCGCAATTCCAACAACCCCTATGGCACCTGCGCCAATCCGATTCCGGAGCGCATCATTACCCGTCCGCCCAGCGCTGAATTGCGGCCCGATCAGACTGATCAGGACAGTCTGCCAGCGTATGAAATACTGGACGCAATTCTCGAACGCTACATGGAGAACGACCAGAGCATCGAATCGCTGATTGCCGAAGGCTTTTCCAGGGAGGATGTGGAGAAAGTGACCCGGCTCATAAAAATCAACGAGTACAAGCGCCGACAGTCGCCGGTCGGTATTCGGGTTACCCACCGCAGTTTCGGCAAGGATTGGCGTTATCCTATTACCAACCGCTTTAGGGCCTGAACTTAATTGGAACCGTACGATGAAACAAATTACCGCTGTTGTTAAGCCATTCAAATTGGAAGAAGTGCGTGAAGCGCTGGCCGAGTGCGGAGTAACAGGTTTGACTGTTACCGAAGTGAAGGGTTTTGGCCGTCAAAAGGGTCATACCGAGTTGTACCGAGGCGCCGAGTACGTGGTCGACTTCCTGCCCAAGGTGAAAGTTGAAGTCGTTGTCAAAACTGAGGATGTCGATCGCTGCGTCGATGCCATCGTCAAGGCAGCCCGCACCGGCAAGATTGGCGACGGCAAGATTTTTGTGACCAGCGTGGAACGTGTTGTCCGTATCCGCACCGGTGAGCAGGATGAATCGGCTGTTTAAGGCCCAATTCGGTTACGCGTTGGGCTAAATCTGCTCCAATTGCGCCGGTGGGGACAACCCTGCGCCCTGCACCAATTCGCTTAACAAATAGGCAGGCTCATCGCTTGAACGGATGAGGCCCATTTGCCAGTCAGATAAAAATTGACTGGCAACTGCGGTATGCAAAAACGCCATCAAACCGTTGTAATAGCCCGCGGTGTTTAGTAAGCCAATGGGTTTGTCGTGGTAGCCGAGTTGGCGCCAAGTCCATACCTCAAACAACTCTTCCAGCGTTCCAATGCCACCAGGCAAAGCCAGGAAAGCATCGGCGTGCTCGGCCATCATGCGCTTGCGGTCATGCATATTTTCCACAATGTGCAATTCCGTGCAGCCGTGGTGTGCCCATTCCTTCTCTACCAGCGCTTTGGGAATGATGCCAATCACACGCCCGCCAGCAGCCAGTGTGGCGTCAGCCACGATGCCCATCAGGCCGCCGCTACCACCCCCATACACCAATTGCCCTCCGTGAGCCGCAATCCATTGCCCGACGGTGACGGCGGCTTGCGTAAACAATGGGTTCGTGCCGGGTTTTGAGCCGCAATAGACGCAGATTGAAAAGGTCGGCTGTGTCATGGGATCCGTTGATAAATTGCTGCACCCCAAACGCATACGCAGAAGATCAAACTTAACAAAACGGCGGCGCTACCCATGTCTTTTGCGCGTTTGGACAAGTCATGCCATTCCGGTCCAATCCGATCTATTGCAGTTTCAATGGCTGTATTGAGGAGTTCGACCACCATGAGTGCGACCACACTGCCTGCAAGAATGGCAGTTTCCAGCCATGTACTTCCAAGCCAAAATGAGACGGGCAATAAAACCAGTGCCGCTAGTGCCTCTTGTCGAAATGCAATTTCTGTCCACCCTGCTCGAAGGCCCGCCATCGAGTAACCGGTTGCATGCCAAACCCGGCTGATGCCTCGGCGTTCTTTTTGTGGGTTCGCCGGGGCTGAATTGTCTGGTGCTGGCATAAGAGTTGGAACTTTAACGACTCGGAGGCTGAGAGCTTACCAGTCGCGTGCCAGCCCATACGTCATGCCAAAACTGACGTTGAGACTGGAACCTGCTCAACAAAGCCCACACGGCTATCCAACCCAAAGTGATTACGAAAACTTCTGCACCCGTAAGTTTGAAAGGGTACACGGCAACCAATGGCGGTAAAAACCAAACCCAACTCAGTACGTAACGCAATAGCGCACGCGCCTGGGTTATGGATTTGCCATTGCCATCAACGATGCGGATGTGCCACGTCTTCATGGCCAGAGTCTGGCCTTTCGCCCAAAACCAAACAAAATAAATCCCAAAAATGACGAACAGGAAAGCCTGCAAAGCATTGCGGTTGTCCATTGCATTGCGGGTCTGGCTGAGCGTGCCAAACAGGTAGCCAGAAATAAAAACCACCCCGAAAAGCAGGATGCCTTCATAGGCCCAGCAGGCAATGCGGCGCCAAAGTGCAGGTGCCATCAAGGTTTAACGGGGGAAGCGGTAGCGGCTGATGGGGCGCTGGTCGGTGGTTGCGGCAATAAAGTAACGCGATTCAGTGGCCTTTGAGCCGCCGCCGCCGAGCGCTCTGGCTCAGGGGTGTGTCGGGTTACCGGCACGATGGCCAATTTGTCTGCCGGCACCGGCTTTACGGCCACCGCAGCTCCCACCGGCTTAACTTTGGCGTCTTCAGCCAATTTTTTACGTTCGTCTGGACTCAGCGCTTGGTAGGCCTCCCAGTTGGCAGCGCGATCCGACTTTGCGACAGACTTGGTCTGTGCAAAGTTCAGTCTTGCAACTTCACGGTCTTTAGGAGACAGTGCTGCCCATTCCACCATGCGTTCATGCAATTTTTGCTTTTCTGGCTGCGCAAGAACGGGGTATGTTTTGGCAATCGCTAGCCACTTTCTCTTTTGACCTTCGCTTAGTTCGTGCCAGTGCTTTGCCAAGGGCGCCAACGCGACTTGCTCCATTTGAGTCAGGGATAGCCAGGCAGGAATTGCCAGTTGAGCAGTTTCCGCCGTTGTTCCCGAGGAAGTCGTAATTTGCGCTGATACGCCCAACGGAATGAATGCCGCCAATGCCAGCCACAGGGCACTGTGGGGGGAAACGGCAAAAATGTAATCGCCGCAAAAACTTCTCAAACTGTCCCTAAAGCGCATGAAATGGATGTCAGTAATTGGATTGATTGACTCGCAGATACTGCGCGAATCCAGGGTCAACATAGGCTGACGGTGGCAATTCGTCGGTCAACAACTCCGCATCCACTTCAGCAACTTCGCGTGCGCGCATTTCGTCTTGCATTACGGCGATGGATATCAAGCCTGCAATTAACGCCAACAATGGAATAAAAGAGGCAATTCGGTTCCACAACCCATCCTCGCGTCCGCCCATGTTGACAGCCATTTCACCACCTGAAACCGAGATTTCGCTGGCCACCTGAATGCTGACTTTTCTGCGTTTTGCGATTGCCTGAGCGCGTGCGACCTTGAGTCGTTCACTGATGTCGTGCGGAAGTGTTTCAGAGCCTTCGGAAAGCCTCGCTGCGATCATTTTTCCCAGCGCGTCGGTAACGGCTGAT
>CAIQEX010000611.1 GCA_903870955.1 uncultured beta proteobacterium | reverse complement strand
TAAGCTGGTTGGGGGTCCGGTGAATGAAGGGAGATGTACAAAAGGCTACAACTTGTAGCGCAGCCTGCGATTATAGCCCGGATTCGGGTTTCTACCTAATCAGTCCACAAATCATTGCATCTCAACGCACCATGAAACCGGTTTAGACCTTGAGAAAGTGCTCGCGGTAATGCAGCAGTTCATCGATGGACTCATGCACATCGGCCAGTGCTGTGTGCCGCTGCTGCTTCTTGAAAGAGGTGTAAACCACTGGGTTCCAGCGCTTGGCCAGTTCCTTGAGCGTGCTGACATCCAGATTGCGGTAGTGGAAAAATGCTTCCAGCTTGGGCATGTACTTGACCAGAAAGCGTCGGTCCTGTCCGATGCTGTTGCCGCACATCGGCGAACCATTGGCGGGTACGTACTGACTCAGAAAAGCAATCAGTTGGCTTTCAGCCTGCTCTTCATCAACGGTCGATGCCTTGACCTTGTCAATCAAGCCACTCTTGCCATGGGTGCCCTTGTTCCAGGCGTCCATCTGATTCAACAGTGCGTCACTTTGGTGAATGGCAAAAACCGGGCCTTCCAGGCGCACGGACAGGTCCGGGCTGGTGACGATGACCGCGATTTCGATGATGCGCTCGCGCTCGGGCTCCAGGCCGGTCATCTCGCAATCAAGCCAGACCAGATTTTTGTCGGATTTGCTTAAGGGGGTGTTGGTTTCTGCCATGCCGTAATTGTCGCCGATGACCTAAACTCAGCCGCCATGACCGATTCTTCTTTATTCACCCAGCTTTCTTTCACCATGACGGTGGCCTTTGCAACCGCCTTGGTGGCTGGACTGCTGTTGAAATTCTGGCTCGCCACGCGCCAGATTCGCCACGTGGCAGGGCACCGTCATCAGGTACCCAGCGACTTTGCCAGCCGCATACACTTGGAAGCGCACCAGAAAGCCGCCGATTACACCCTGGTAAAAGCCCGCTTTGGCATGCTGGAACTGGCTTGGGGTGCGGCCGTTGTGCTGGCTTGGACGCTGCTGGGCGGACTGTCGTGGCTGAACCAAGTGCTGCTGCAATGGATGCAGCCCGGTCTGTGGCAACAAGTCGCCCTACTGCTGGCATTTGGTGTCCTGGGCGCGGTGGCGGACTTGCCCTTTACGCTTTACAACACCTTTGTGATTGAGCAGCGCTTCGGCTTCAACAAAATGACGCCTCTGCTATGGCTGAAAGACCTCCTGAAATCAATGGTTGTCGGGGCCTTGCTGGGCCTGCCGCTGGCAAGCGCAATCCTCTGGATGATGGGTGCTACCGGTGCTTATTGGTGGTTGTGGACGTGGTGCGTATGGATGGGTTTCAACCTGCTGATGCTGCTGATCTACCCGACGCTAATCGCCCCCTGGTTCAACAAGTTCAAACCGCTGGACAACCCTGAGCTAAAAGACCGCGTGACCCAACTGATGGCCCGCTGCGGCTTCCAGTCCAAGGGGTTTTATGTCATGGATGGCAGCAAGCGCAGTGCCCACGCGAATGCGTATTTCACGGGTTTTGGCGCCTCCAAAAGGGTGGTGTTTTATGACACGCTGCTAGAGCAACTCACCCCCGGTGAAGTGGATGCCGTGCTGGCCCATGAACTCGGCCATTTCAAGCACCGCCACATCCTGAAACGCATAGTTTCCATGTTCGCCCTAAGCCTGTTGGGTTTTGCCCTGTTGGGCTGGCTCAGTGGTCAAGCCTGGTTTTATATTGGTCTGGGCGTAACCCCCAATCTGCGGGGTGCCAATGATGCCTTGGCCTTGATTCTTTTCATGATGGTATTGCCCATGTTCAGCACTTTTATTGAGCCTGTTATGGCCCATTTCTCGCGCAAACACGAGTTTGAAGCCGACGCGTACGCCGTGGCACAGACCAGCGGCGCCGACCTGTCTTCAGCCCTGCTCAAACTGTACAAAGACAATGCCTCCACGCTCACTCCAGACCCGGTCTATGTGAAGTTTTACTACTCACACCCGCCTGCCAGCGAGCGCCTCGGCCGCATGCAAGGTGGCCCTGTCGACGCGCGAATGGCGGTCTGAAACCATGACCACAGATTCGGACAAATCAACTACCCGCGCTCTGCGCCAAGTGCTGAGTGCCACCCAGGTGATTGCCGGTTTGGCCAAGCTCGATGGCTGGAAGTTGCATGGCGATGGTGCGGATGTGGCCATCGAAAAAACCTTTGCCTTCAAGAACTACCTGCGCACCATGGCCTTTGTGAATGCCATTGCCTATACAGCTGAACAGCAAGACCACCATCCCGAATTACTGGTGCGATACAACACCTGCAGCGTACGTTTCAATACGCATGATGTGCAGGGCATAACCCAATCCGACTTCGCCTGCGCCGCACTGGTAGACGCGCTGCTGCAAGTCAAGACCTAACGAGATAAAAGACACTTGGCAAATCCCTTACTCGAACCTGGTCTGGTGGTGGCTGGACATGGCCGGCACGTATTGGTTGAAACACCGGATGGCAGACGCCTGATTTGCCATCCGAGAGGCAAGAAAAGTCAAACCGTGGTGGGCGACCACGTGCTTTGGCAGGCCACACAGGACGAAGGCACGATTGAGAAAGTGCTGGAGCGGCGCAATCTGTTTTACCGGCAGGACGAAATCCGCACCAAGATGTTCGCGGCCAACCTGGACCAGGTACTGGTGCTGATTGCAGCCGAGCCCGTGTTTTCAGAAAGCCAATTGTCGCGCGCCCTGATTGCCGCAGAAGCGGAAAAAATCAAACCCATCATCGCGCTGAACAAGAGCGACCTGACAGAGCCCTTTGGCCAAGCTTGGGAACGCATGGGTGTTTACCGCGCGATGGGTTACACCGTCGTGCCGCTGGCCTTAAAGCCCAAGGCGGAAGGCATTGCAGCGACCGAACTGGCGGCGTTGCTGCCTTTGTTAGAGGGCAAAACCACGTTGATTTTGG
>CAIQEX010000610.1 GCA_903870955.1 uncultured beta proteobacterium | reverse complement strand
TGCAGGCTTTCCACCCGTTGCGGCTGAAAATGCTGGCGCATCCAGTCGCGCTGCTCCGCCGCTGTGGCAATGCTCAGGCGACGCACATCGCCGCAATACCCGGCGAACAAGGGCGCGGGTCGTTCGCAACTTTTTATCCAGGCGTTCCAAGCCTCAAACAAATTGTCTTCTTCGAAACCCGGCAACTCACTCCAGGCCACGGTGGTCCAGCGGCTTTTGGACTGCGAAGTGACACTGCCCGTAGCCGGTTGGACAATCGGCGGCGCAGGTACCACTGGCGTCCGAGACACCTCGGGTGCGCTGCTGACGGGGCGATCCAGGGGCACGCTGCTGCAGCCCGCGAACAAGCCGAAGATCACTGCAATACACCACCACGCGCCGGACTTTGACATGTGCCGGATGTTGTTGAAAAAATTCATAGCACGCGATGCTGTAACGCTGGCAACTGGCTGCGCCAGTGCTGCATGGCGACCACGTCAAGATCCGCAATGACCACGCCCTGACCCTGCGCTTGTTGCGCCAGCACATGGCCCCAGGGGTCAATCAGAATGGATTGGCCCCAGGTCTGGCGGCCATTGGGATGCACCCCACCCTGCGCGGCGGCAGCCACAAAAGCCAGGTTTTCGATGGCGCGGGCGCGCAGCAGCACCTCCCAGTGCGACTTGCCCGTGGTGTGGGTAAAGGCGGCAGGCACCAGCAGCAGATCGACGCCTTGGGCGGCGTAGGCGCGGTACATCTCGGCAAAGCGCAGGTCATAGCAGACGCTCATGCCGACCTGCCAGGTATGTCCATCGCGGGACGGCAGGGCAAAACGGGTGGGCTGGTTGCCACGATCCAACACGCGCGATTCGTCGTAACTTTCACGGCCATTGTCAAACCGGAAAAGATGGATCTTGTCGTAGCGCGCTACGCACGCACCCTGCGGGTTGAAGGCCAGCGAGCTGTTGAACACCTTGTTGTCACCGGCGCCTGTCAGGGGCAGCGTGCCGCCAACCAGCCATAGGCCCAAGTCTTTGGCCGTCTGCGCCAGAAACTGCTGAATCGGGCCGTCGCCAAAGGGTTCCTGGATGGCCAGTTTGTCGGCGTCATGCTGGCCGATCAGGCAGAAATATTCTGGCAACACGGCGAGTTCGGCGCCCTGCTCTGCAGCCTGTTGCAGCAGGGTGTGGGCTTGTTGCAGGTTGTCCTGCACCACACCGGTGGACACCATCTGAATGGTTGCGACTTTCATGGCTTGCTCTCCTTGGATTCGGGTTTGTTGTTGGCTGGGGCAGGCTCGGACTTGCGCTCTACCTTGGTGACACGCGGATCAGCCCAGCTGCCATCGATGAGAAATTCCTGGGTATTGGCATCGATCAGCGGGCGTCGCAAAATCACATTGGCCAGAAAGGTCGTCAGGCCAATCAGCGGGTTGATTGCCGAGTACAGCAGGGACGCACTGGCGACGTTGATTTCCGGAATCACCACGACCTTGAGCGACTGGGTTTCACGGGAAATATCGGCCTGTCCTTCCATCAACACGGCGGCGTTCACACCCTTCATCTGCAGGTTGTTGGTGCGGGCAATGCCCTGCTCGATGGTGGCGTCGCCGCGCACAAAGTCGAAGGAAAAACCTTCGCTAAAAACATCCCTGAAATCCAGTGCCAGACGGCGCGGCAGTGACTGCAGGCTCAGCACGCCCAGCAACTTGGCAATACCCGGGTCGGCCTTGAGAAACTGGCCGGATTCCATG
>CAIQEX010000609.1 GCA_903870955.1 uncultured beta proteobacterium | reverse complement strand
TGCTGGCCGCACTGTTGATCGGCTTGGTGGATACTTTTGGCAAGGTGCTGCTGCCGCAAGCGGCCGGTGTGTTGGTCTACGTGATGATGGCGCTGATCCTGCTCTGGAAACCAGACGGCCTGTTTAAGGCTGCATAAGATGACCCACTCCCGTTCCATTTTTGTAGCACTCTGCTTTGCGCTGCTGGCCCTGTTCCCGCTGGTATCCGGCAGCTACGGCATCGACTTTGTGACCAAGATCATGGTCTATGCGCTGTTTGCACTGAGCCTGGAGTTGCTGGTCGGCGCCACCGGGCTGATTTGTTTTGGTCAGGCGGCCTTCTTCGGTATCGGCGCTTACGCGGCGGTGCTGTTGTCTTCTGACAGCAACCCTTCATCCATTGCCTGGCTGTTGCCCGCCTGCGTGCTGGCCGCTGCCGCCTATGCATTGGTGGTGGGTGCACTGTCGCTGCGCACCAAGGGCGTGTACTTCATCATGGTCACGCTGGCCTTTGCGCAGATGGCCTATTACGTGGTGCACGACACACCGCTGGGCGGCGGCACGGATGGCATTTACCTCACACTCAAACCGGTGCTGGGCACCTGGATCGATCTGGACAAAGCGGTCACCTTGTACGGCTTTACGCTGGCCTGCCTGTTGCTGGTGTTTGGCGGCTTGGGCGTTTTGAACCGCTCGCGCTTTGGCCGTGCGTTGGCCGGTATCCGCGTCAACGAGCAGCGCATGCGTGCCACCGGTTTTTCCACCTACCCCTACAAACTGGCCGCGTTTACCGTGTCGGGCGGCATTGCCGGGTTGGCCGGATTTCTGTTTGCGGTGAAGGACGGTTTTGTGAATCCCGAGATGATGAGTTGGCACCTGTCGGGGGCCGTGCTGATCATGATCATTCTGGGTGGTATCGGCCATTTGCGCGGTGCGCTGATCGGTGCCTTTGCTTTTGCTTTGTTGCAGGAACTGTTCAAGTCGGAAGCGATTTTTGGCGCCTTTGCCAAGCACTGGCATCTGGGGCTGGGCCTGTCCATCATTGCCAGCGTGGTGCTGTTGCCACGCGGCCTGGTCGGTCTGCCAGAGCAGATACGTGCCCGCTTGCTGGGTGCCAAACAAGGTGGAGGGGCCGCACGATGAACGCCACATCCGCAAACCACACGCCGATTGCCAGCGCACCTGTCCCATCCGGCGATGTGCTGCTGCGCGGCCACAACATCACGCGCCGCTGGGGCGGTTTGGTGGCGCTCAACCAGGTCAATGTCGAGCTGACACGCGGCAGCGTGCACGCCGTCATTGGCACCAACGGCGCGGGCAAGTCCACGCTGATCAACATCCTGTCGGGCGAGTTTCCTCCCAGCGAAGGGCGCGTGGAATTGCTGGGGCAGGATGTGACGCAATGGCAGCAACCCCGCCGGGCCCGCGCCGGGCTGGGCCGCAGCTACCAGCGCAACACCATCTATCCCACATTCAGCGTGTTCGAGAACTGCCGCCTCGCCGCGCAGGCCACGCACCAACGGCCATGGCAATGGTGGCAGAGTGCGGCGCACTGCACAGTGAGTTGCGAGATTGCCGAGAACGTGGTCGCGCGCAGTGGCCTGACCCATTTGCGCGACCTGTCCGCCGGACTGCTGTCACACGGCCAGAAGCGCCAGTTGGAGATCGCCATGTGTCTGGCCACCAAGCCCCAGGTCTTGCTGCTCGATGAACCCCTGGCCGGCATGGGTGCCGAAGAAACCGAGCGCATGCTGGCGATGCTGGCCGAGCTCAAGAGTGAGCACGCCATTTTGTTGGTGGAGCACGACATGGACGCGGTGTTCCGCATTGCCGACCGCGTCACGGTGATGGTCAACGGCAGCGTCATTGCGACCGACGCCCCCGGTGCCATTCGCAGCAATCCGCAGGTCCAGATGGCCTATCTGGGAGACCATTGAACATGCAAAGTTCCGAACCGATTCTGGAGGCGCATGGCGTCCACGCCTGGTACGGCTCCAGCCATGTGCTGCACGGTGTTGACATCAAAATCAACCGGGGCGAAACCATGGGCCTGTTGGGCCGCAACGGCATGGGCAAGAGCACCTTGATTCGCACCTTGTTGGGCCATGTGCCGCAACGCGACGGCCATATCAGCCTGTTCGGCCAGGACATGTCGCGCGCAAAACCCTATGAAGTGGCGCGCTTGGGCGTGGCCTATGTACCGGAAGGACGGGGTGTTTTTCCGAACTTGAATGTGCGCGAGAACCTGGTGATGGCCGCGCGCAATGGACGTGATGGCCGACATGACTGGAGCTTTGAGCGGGTGATGGAAACCTTCCCCCGCCTGTCCGAGCGGCTAACCCATCTGGGCGGCCAACTCAGCGGCGGCGAGCAACAAATGCTGTCGATCGGACGCGCCCTGATGACGCACCCGGACCTGATCATTCTGGACGAAGCCACCGAAGGGCTCGCGCCGTTGATCGTGCTGGAAATCTGGCGCGTAATTGGCGAGATCCGCAAGAGCGGCATTGCCACCCTGATCGTCGACCGCGACTACCGCAAGGTGCTGGCCCACGCCGACCAGGCCCTCGTGCTGCAAAAGGGACAGGTGGTGTTGGGCGGCGATGCGGACAGCGTGGCGGGTAGCGCGGAGCTGGCGAGTTACCTGGGGGTTTGAGCGGCCAAGCGGTGGTCTTTCACGCGTTGCGTCGAACGCCATACAGGCCGCGTTGTTGTTTCAACACCCCATCTTTTGGCAACACAACAGATTTCCAAATGCGACCACCGTGTGAGGCCGGTTTACTGAACCAGCCACAAGGCGATTGCAATTGGATGCCGACTTAGAACGGGTAGTGGCGATCGGTCGTTTGAACCGTGATCCAGCGCAGTTCAGTAAAGGCCTCTATGCCTGCGCGGCCACCAAAACGCCCCCAGCCACTGCCCTTCACGCCACCAAATGGCATCTGCGCTTCGTCATGTACCGTGGGGCCGTTGACATGGCAGATGCCGGATTCAATGCGCTGGGCCACGCGCCAACCGCGTGCGGTATCACGCGTAAAGACCGCTGCAGACAAACCGAAGACGTTGTCGTTGGCGCAGGCGACGGCTGCGTCTTCACCATCCACCCGCACAATGGCTTTCACCGGGCCAAACGTTTCTTCGCCATAGATCCTCATGTCCGGAGTAACAAAGTCAATCAGCGTGGCCGGCATCAAGGTGTTTTCCGCCTTGCCACCGCAAACCAACTTCGCTCCCTTGGCAAGTGCATCATCAATCAGCGCGTTGCAACGCTCCACGGTTGACATGGCCACAACGGAGCCCAGCACGACCGGCCCTTTACGGGGGTCGCCCAGCGGCAGAGATTTTGCCCGTGCTGCAAACTTTGCAACAAAGGCATCAGCAACTTGCTTGTCCACGATGATGCGTTCTGTTGACATGCAAATTTGCCCGGAGTTGGCAAAGGCTCCAAAGATGGCGCCGTTGACTGCGGCGTCCAGGTCAGCGTCATCCAGCACCAGCAACGGAGCCTTTCCACCAAGCTCCAAAACGGATTGCTTGAGGTATTTGGCGCAGGTACCGGCAATGATGCGACCCACATGCGTGGAGCCCGTGAAGTTCACCCGACGCACGGCAGGGTGCGCAATCATGGCTTCCACGACCTCACCGGCATCCGCCGGCGCATTGGTGACAAAGTTGACAACGCCTTTGGGTAATCCGGCCTCTTGCATGGCTTGAATAATCAGCCCATGGGTTGCAGGGGACATTTCACTGCCCTTAAGCACCACGGTATTGCCGCATGCCAAGGGCACCGCTATGGCGCGCACGCCCAGAATAATCGGGGCATTCCAGGGTGCAATGCCCAGCACCACACCGACAGGTTGGCGCACGGCCATGGCCAAGCTCCCAGGCACATTGGAGGGGATGACTTCACCTTCAATCTGCGTGGTGAGTGCGGCTGCCTCAACCAACATATCAGCAGCCAGGTGCACGTTGAACCCCGCCCAGAGACCCGATGAACCGGTCTCAGCGGCCATGGCCGCTGC
>CAIQEX010000608.1 GCA_903870955.1 uncultured beta proteobacterium | reverse complement strand
GCTTTGCAGCAAAAAGACATTCAACGCGTCGACATAGGACTTCAGGCTGATACTGCCCACCGAGGTATCCACGGTGACGTGAAACTCCTCGCAAATGTTTTGCAGCAGTTCCATCACCGACAACTTGGGGTTGAATACGATGGCCACGTTGCAGGCTGCGGGAATCTGCTCCAGAAAGCAGCGGCAGACGGTGGTTTTGCCAGTCCCGATATCACCCGTGAACAAGACGAAGCCGCCAGTGCCGGTTACGCCAAACAGCAGATGTGCCAGGGCTTCCCGGTGGCGATCGCTCATAAAGAGAAATCGGGGATCCGGCGCGATGGAAAAAGGGTCTTGTTTTAGATCGAAGTGGCGCGCATACATAGACCTGCGATGTCTCCAGGGTTGAACCTATGTTACGTTGACTAACCCATCAGTAATTTGATTAGCGGTCGGCAGGCTTTGGCTCCTACGGCCTCCTGGATTTTGGGCAGCAAATCGACCAGTTCCTGGTAGCCCTCCGCCGATTCCACGGCAAGATTCAAACGGAAACCACGCAATCCCAGGCTGGCGGTGAGTTGTGTCGCCAATGGCTTGGCGTCGAAGTAGCGCTGGCGCTCACTGCGCGGCTCACCGGCGGTCAGTTCGCCGTGGGCGGAGACACTCTCCAAAGGCACCGGGGTCGATTCGGCTGGCAATTCAGTCGTTTGTGCCGCCGCTTGTGCACTGGTTTGTGCTGCCAGAAACCCCAGCGCAATGAGGTAATCCACATCGGACTGCGTCATTCCCATGCCCGAAGTCTGCGCTAACACCTCGGCCACGGTCTTTTTGCCGTCAAATAAAATGAACGTTAAACGCTGGCGACTTGAAAAGAGCGGCGAACGCTCTTTAAACGCGGCTTGACCCAACTCTGTCTTATATAGTTTCATTCCTGTTTGTCCCAAACATGTCCGACGTGTAAAAGGATAACAGCTTTAAAAAAAAGGCCCTCATACGAGGGCCCTTTAAAACAAGTCCGGACTAGAAAGGTCGAACCGTTAACTCATCTTTTCAATCGTTGGCGTAAATGTCCACGTCCTTGGTTTCTTTGACAAACAGCACCCCAATTACGAAGGTAATGCCCGCAATAATGATCGGGTACCACAGGCCGTTGTACATATTTCCGGTTTGGGCCACGATGGCAAAAGCAGTGGTTGGCAACAGACCACCAAACCAACCGTTGCCAATGTGATACGGCAAACTCATCGAGGTGTAACGGATGCGGGTGGGGAACATTTCAACCAGCATGGCCGCAATCGGTCCGTAAACCATGGTGACCAGAATCACCAGATAGGTCAGGATGGCAGCCACGGTGACTTTGTCAAACTTGGCCATGTCCGCCTTAGCGGGGTAATTGGCAGCCTTCAACGCATCACCCAGAGCCTTTTTGAACTCGTCGCTCTTGGCCTTGGCCTCTTCCTTGGAAACACCCTTGGCGCTGTAACTATTGATGACCGTTGTGCCCACGGTAATCGTGGCGGTTGCGCCGGGAGCCGCGCTGGCATTGTCATAGCTCACAGAGGCACTGGCCAAAGCCTGCTTTGCCACGTCACAGGAACTGGTGAATTTTACGGTGCCCGTAGGATTGAACTGGAAGGAGCACTCTGCAGGATTTGCAGTCACTACCACCTTGTTGGCTGCCTGTGCTGCTGCAAGATCGGGGTTGGCGGCCTTGGTCAGCGCGGTGAACACCGGGAAGTAAGTGACCACGGCCAGCAGACAGCCCAGCATGATGATGGGCTTGCGTCCAATCTTGTCGGACAACGAGCCGAACACCAGGAAAAACGGCGTTCCGATGATCAGGGAAATGGCCACCATGATGTTGGCAGTTGCACCGTCCACCTTAAGGGCTTGGGTCAGGAAGAAAAGCGCATAAAACTGACCCGAGTACCACACCACGGCTTGTCCAGCGGTCAAACCGACCAGTGCCAGAATCACGATCTTCAGATTCTTCCACTGACCAAAAGACTCGGACAGCGGCGCCTTGGAGGTCTTGCCTTCAGCCTTCATTTTGGCGAAAGCGGGTGACTCGTTCATGCTCAGGCGGATATACACCGACACACCCAGCAAGAGTACCGACACCACGAAAGGAATACGCCAGCCCCAATCAGCAAACGCAGCCTCACCAATGGCAGTCCGGGTGGCCAGAATAACGATCAAACTCAGGAACAGTCCGAGTGTGGCTGTGGTCTGAATCCAGGAGGTGTAAGCACCCCGTTTTCCATTCGGAGCATGTTCGGCCACATAGGTTGCCGCACCGCCGTATTCGCCGCCCAGGGCCAGTCCCTGCAACATGCGCAACGCAATCAGGATGACCGGAGCGGCCACACCGATGGTGTTGTAATTCGGCAGTATGCCCACGATGAAGGTGGACAGGCCCATGATCAGGATCGTGATCAGGAAGGTGTATTTACGGCCGATCATGTCACCCAAGCGGCCAAAGACCAATGCGCCGAAGGGACGCACAATGAAACCAGCAGCAAACGCCAGCAAGGCGAAAATGAAAGCAGAACCTTCATCCAGACCGGTAAAAAACTGTTTCGCAATAATGGCTGCAAGCGAGCCGTAAAGATAAAAGTCGTACCACTCAAAAACGGTACCCAACGAAGAAGCAAAAATAACTTTCTTCTCTTCCGCAGACATCGGTCTAGGAATATTTGTCGCCATGTATATGTCTCCTTATTTTTTAATCCAACTACGTCTCAAAATTGAAACGTCGCTGGGCACTATCAGGTGGGGCACTGACGCGAATCTGACAACCCTACTATGAAACTTACATCACGCTGATCCCATTCTTACAGCTTGGTACTAACCCTAGGTTGGCTCCAATTGCGACTTTACGTAAGCACTTGGTCAGCACCTGTCAACAGAATCGCGCCGTGTGTTCGCAAGGCACATCGCTTTCAAATCCATTTCCACTTACCTAAAGGAGACCCACATGAGTGATCCGGTGGTCGACAAAATCCAAAAGAATCCGAAGTACCAAGAACTTCGCAGCAAACGCACCGGCTTCGGCTGGACGATGACGCTGTTGATGATGGTCGTGTACTACGGCTACATCGCGCTGATCGCGTTCAACAAGCCTTTCCTGGCTACTCCCATCGGCTCCGGCGTGACCACGCTGGGCATTCCCATCGGCATGGGTGTGATCGTCTTCACGATCATCATCACCGCCATCTACGTCCGCCGCGCGAACAGTGAGTTCGACGATCTGACCGCAGAAATTCTGAAAGACGCATCCAAATGAGCAAGACAAAATCTCTCTTTGTCGCACTGCTGACACTGCTGGCCGCTGGCGCAGCATTTGCCGCAGGCGGCGACCTCGGACAGGTCGACAAGCAGCCCACCAACTGGGTTGCCATCGGCATGTTTGGTACCTTCGTGGTAGCCACACTGTTCATCACCAAGTGGGCTGCAGCCAAGACCAAGTCTGCTGCTGACTTCTACACCGGCGGTGGCGGCATCACCGGCTTCCAGAACGGCCTGGCGATTGCCGGCGACTACATGTCTGCCGCTTCCTTCCTGGGTATTTCCGCTGCTGTGATGGCAACCGGATATGACGGCCTGATCTACTCGATCGGCTTCCTGGTGGGCTGGCCCGTGATTACCTTCCTGATGGCCGAACGCCTGCGTAACCTCGGCAAGTTCACCTTTGCTGACGTGGCCGGTTACCGCTTCCAACAAGGTCCGATCCGCGCCTTTGCTGCCTCCGGCACGCTGGTGGTGGTGGCCTTCTACCTGATCGCCCAGATGGTGGGTGCCGGTTCCCTGATCAAACTGCTGTTTGGTCTGGACTACTGGATGGCTGTGGTGATCGTCGGCGCGCTGATGATGATTTACGTGCTGTTTGGCGGTATGACTGCAACCACCTGGGTGCAGATCATCAAGGCTTGCATGTTGCTGGCCGGTGTGACCTTCATGGCCTTCATGGTGCTGGCGCAGTTCGGCTTCAGCCCTGAAGCGCTGTTTGCCAAGGGCGTCGAAGTCCGTAGCGCCATCGCTGTCAATGCACAAGCTGCAGCGGTCACTGCTGCTGCCGCGCTGACTGCAGCAGCCAACACACCCGAATTGGTCAAGGCCGCTGCCGAAGCCACTGCCAAAGCTGACGCGATGAACCCCGCCAAGATTGGCCTGGCCATCATGGGACCTGGCGGTTTCGTGAAAGACCCGATCTCTGCCATCTCCTTCGGTATGGCTCTGATGTTCGGTACTGCCGGTCTGCCACACATCCTGATGCGCTTCTTCACGGTGCCAGATGCCAAGCAAGCCCGTAAATCCGTGCTGTGGGCAACCACCTGGATCGGCTACTTCTATGTGCTGATTTTCATCATCGGCTTTGGCGCGATCACCCTGGTGCTGACCAACCCCGAATTTGCCAACGTCGCAACCGGCGTCATCAAGGGCGGCGGCGGCTCGGCCAATATGGCTGCGGTGCTGGTTGCCAAGGCTGTTGGCGGCAATGTGTTCTTCGGCTTCATCTCTGCTGTGGCCTTTGCAACCATTCTGGCTGTGGTGGCGGGCTTGACCCTGTCCGGCGCATCTGCG
>CAIQEX010000607.1 GCA_903870955.1 uncultured beta proteobacterium | reverse complement strand
CCAGCGGCCCTCTTGGGGCCCCTGTCAGCGCCTCAACTGCGCAATTGTTGACTTAGGCTAATGGAAACCTACAACAACCACAAACCCAGGGAAACCCGGGCCATCAGCAGCAGGCCTGACGCCAGCAGACGCCCCGGCGTCCAGCGTGAGGGCGCAGCTTCTTGTGGAGTCACCGGGGTGGCGCTTTGGCCTGAATAGCGGTCTGCCTGGTTCGAAAACCGGGTTTTGCACTTGGTACCGCAGAAAAAATAGCTTTGGCCCTGACGTTCCAGATGGTGAAACGACTTGACGGTCACAGCCATTCCACACACCGGATCTTTTAATACACAGTTACTTTCCATTGGGCCATTTTGCGCTACAAAAAAGTTCAGCCCTTTGGCGACAGCCCATGCGCCAACGGCCCCCTTTGATACGCGCAGCGGAACCAAAGATGCATGGCCCCTACGCAGCAACCGATGCAAAGTAAAACCACTATTTTATCGTTACAATTATCGTTTCAACTATCGTTCCAATAATCGTTCCGTGATCGATCGCTCCAACCAAATCCGCGCTGCGCTCTCAACAGGACCCGTATCAGCAGAATCGTTGCGTACAGGCTTGGGAGTATCGCGCCCGACGCTGGCCAGAGCGCTGGCGGCCATGCCCGGAGAAATCGTTACATTGGGCGCCGCCCGTTCTACCCAATATGCCCTGCGGGACAATTTTCGGGGACTCGCCGACATACCGGTTTATCGCGTCAATGAGACGGGGCAAATCAAACCCCTAGGACTACTCAGGCCAGTAAGGCCTAACGGGTTCGTTATGGTGCAAGCCGATGGATTGACAGTCCACCATGAGGGACTGCCGTGGTGGCTCACCGACATGCGACCTCAAGGCTTTCTCGGGCGTGCCTATGCACATCAACGCGCAACTGAATTGGGACTGCCGCCGGACGTGCGGCACTGGAGTGATACAGACGCGCTGCGCGCCCTCCTTTCCATCGGGGGCGACGCTGTGGGCAATCTCCTGTTAGGCGACCTTGCAAGGGACAGATTTATCCACGCTGTTGCACCAACGGTTGTTGCCTCCGACGACTACCCTCGCCTTGCTGCTGAAGCACTCACCATCGGGGACACCTGGTCATCGGCCGGCGGCGAACAACCCAAGTTTTGCGCCACCACCCTGGGTGGACACGTCTTGGTCAAATTCACCGTACCCGATGACAACCCCATTGCCGCACGCTGGCGCGATTTGCTTTTGGCGGAGCACCTGGCTTTGGAAACGCTCGCAAGCGCTGGCGTGAGCGCCGCCAGGTCCAAGGTGGTGGACGTTGGGACACAGCGCTTTTTGGAAATCCAACGTTTCGACAGAGTGGGTGCCCATGGACGACGCGCCCTGCTTTCCTTGGCTTCTCTCGATGGAGAGTTCGTCGGCAACGTGGGTAAAGCCAGCGCGCCATGGCCCGTGGTGACATCAGCGCTAGCCAAGCAAAAAGTTATCACCGCGCTGGCTCATGATGCTGCGGCATTGCTGCATGCGTTTGGAACCCTGATCGGGAACACCGATATGCATGCCGGCAACCTGTCGTTCGTAAGTGAACAGGGTCGGCCCTACGCTGTGAGCCCGGCCTACGACATGCTTCCAATGGCATTCAGTCCAACCTCTGGCGGTGTACTGAGAAGCACGCTACCTGCTGCAACCCTGCACGCATCTGTTGACGGTGACACATGGCGCACCGCGCAGGCACGGGCTGTGGAGTACGTGGGCAGGTTGGGTGATGAAGCCAGATTCAACAAAGCCTTTCAGCCATGCATCAGCGCGCTGCGTACGCACGTAGCAGAAGCCGCTCAGCGAATAGCCAGGCTGGGATAGGACGCGAGCGACCTACGTTGCCTTCAACCTAGCCGTTTAACTGCTGCTCCAGCTTGTGCAACACCTCGTAACAGGCCAGCACACCGGCCACGCTGCTGTTGGGCTCACGGCCTTCGCGGATGGCGGCGAAAAACTCGCGGTCCTGCAACTCGATGCCGTTCATGGATACATCCACCTGGCTGACATCGATCTTCTCTTCCTTGCCGGTAAACAGATCGTCGTAACGAGCCAGGTAGGTGGCCGTGTCGCCGATGTAGCGGAAATAGGTGCCCAGCGGGCCGTCGTTGTTGAACGAAAGGCTCAGCGTGCAGATCGCGCCATTGGCGGCCTTGAGCTGGATGCTCATGTCCATGGCAATGCCGAGCACGGGATGGATCGGGCCCTGGATGGCATTGGCCTGCACGATCGGGCTACCGCTCTGGTAGGCGAACAGATCCACCGTGTGCGCTGCGTGGTGCCACAGCAGGTGGTCGGTCCAGCTGCGTGCCTGGCCCAGGGCCGTGGGGT
>CAIQEX010000606.1 GCA_903870955.1 uncultured beta proteobacterium | reverse complement strand
TGCGGCAAGTAGAGCGTGGGCCCGCTCTCCAGCGGCATGTCGACATGGGCTACCGCGCCCTGCAACGTCAACAGCGGCGAGAGTTGGTGCACATGCGCGGGAAAGCGCTCGGCCCCAGCAGCGGTGAAAAATCCCAGGTGGTAATCACGGTGCGCCGTCTGTGCTGCGCCGCCAGGATTGACGCTGTTGATCTGCGACGTGATCTGGTAGGCCGGGCCCAGCCAGGCCTCACACAGCGTGGCCAACATGGCATTGCCGTAATAGGCGGCAAACACATCCGGCGCACGCAGGCAGAGTTTTTCCAACGCGTTCCAGACCCGGTCATTGGCGCCGGGTTTGGCAAAGTGGTCGCCGCCATAGCCGGCGGCGCGGGACTCTTCGATCAATGCGCGGAATTCGACCGAGGCGGCATCCACCACGGCTTCATCTGGAATCAGGCCCTGAACCACCAGCACCCCCGGACCGTGGCGCCAGACTTGCGCCCATTCAGCCATCAATTGCCTGCGCCAATTGTGCGGATCAGCCGATGCGGCCTGTGCCGCTCGCAGCGCGCTGGCGTCATAAACCGGGACACCCTTTTGCAGCGTCTCCGCCTGCGGGCAGTCCTGAACCCGGGTTTCAGTCTCCACCCAGCGGGCTAGGTCAGCAACCTGGCAGGTTTCCGCTTTCAGCCATCCTGCGTTCACCGGACTGGTTTGCATGACCGGCTCGGTTTTCAGTCAGCGGCAGCGTCTTTGGCCATGCGCTCGCTCTTCCAGTACACGTCGTCGCCCACCGTGCCGTCCGTGCGGTGTCTATTCAGCGATCGCGAAAGCACGAACAGCAAATCCGACAGACGGTTCAAGTATTGGCGTGGGTTTTCCTTCAGCGCTTCCTCATTGCCCAGAGCCACCAGGGCTCGCTCGGCACGACGGGCCACGGTGCGGCAGACATGCGCCAGGGAGGCGGCACGGGTGCCGGCGGGCAGGATGAATTCCGCCAGGCGCGGCAGCTGCGCGTTGTATTCCTCCAGTGCCTGGTCCAGCGCCAGCACGGCCTCGGGCTTGAGCAACTCGTAGCCGGGAATCGACAGCTCTCCGCCCAGGTTGAAAAGTTGGTGTTGAATCTCGACCAGCAGGGTGCGGATGCCGTCCGGCATGTCTTCACACAGCAGCACGCCGATGTTCGAATTCAGCTCATCGACATCGCCCATGGCATGCACGCGCAGGCTGTTCTTGGAGACGCGGGTGTTGTCGCCCAGTCCGGTGGTGCCAGCGTCACCGGTACGGGTGGCAATTTGTGTGAGGCGGTTTGCCATTTTGGTGCGTCCTTGGATCAAAATCAGATTATTGACGGAGAAGCCCATGAACGCAGCCACCCCAGCCGATCACCTTGTGCCGCAAGCGACAACGCGGGCAGTCCCCCAGTCCTTGCTCGACACCTTGAAACAGCGCTTTGGTGCGCAGTTCTCGGTCGCGTTGGCTGTGCGCGAACAGCACGGGCGCGACGAATCCGTGTTCACGGTGGCCCCTCCGGATGCGGTGGTGTTTGCCGAAAGCACGCTGGATGTAAGCGACGCCGTCAAGCTCGCCGCATTGCATCGGGTGCCCGTGATTCCTTTTGGCGTGGGCTCGTCGCTGGAGGGCCATCTGCTAGCCGTGCAGGGGGGCATCAGCCTGGATGTCTCGCGCATGAACCGCGTGCTACAGATTGATGCCGACGACCTGACGGTGACGGTGCAGCCGGGCGTGACGCGCAAGCAATTGAACGAGGCGGTGAAGTCGACCGGCCTGTTTTTCCCGATCGACCCGGGCGCTGACGCCAGCCTTGGGGGCATGTGCGCCACCCGCGCCAGTGGAACCAACGCCGTGCGCTACGGCACCATGCGCGAGAACGTGCTGGCACTCGAAGTGGTGACGGCCAGCGGGGAAATCATCCGCACCGGCACGCGCGCCAAAAAGAGCAGTGCGGGTTATGACCTGACCCGGTTGATGGTGGGATCGGAGGGAACGCTGGGTGTCATGACGGAGATCACGCTCAAGCTTTACCCGTTGCCCGAAGCCGTGATGGCCGCGAGTTGTTCCTTTGCGAGCCTGGCCGACGCGGTCAACACCACCATCCAGATCATCCAGCTCGGTGTCCCGATTGCGCGTTGCGAGCTGCTGGACGGCAACACCGTGGGCATGGTGAACCGCCACTCGAAACTGAATCTGCCCGAGACCCCATTGCTGCTGATGGAGTTTCACGGCTCGCCCGAGGGCGTCAAAGAACAGGTGACCACGGTGCAATCTATCGCCTCGGAGAATGGAGGAAATTCATTCGAGTGGGCACTAACTTCTGAGGATCGCACGCGTCTGTGGACTGCCCGCCACAATGCCTACTTCGCCGGGCTGCAGTCCCGTCCCGGTTGTCGCGCCATCAGTACCGATACCTGTGTGCCGATTTCGAGGCTGGCCGATGCGCTGCTGGATTGTGTAGAAGAAGCCAATGCGGCCGAGATTCCCTACTTTCTGGTCGGCCATGTCGGCGATGGCAACTTCCACATGGGCTATCTGATTGACCCCGAATCACCCAAAGAACTGCAGGTGGCGGAGGCCCTGAATACAAAACTGGTGCACCGCGCGCTGGCACTGGGCGGCACCTGCAGCGGCGAACACGGCGTGGGTTTTCACAAAATGGACTTTCTGCTGAGCGAAGCAGGGACCGGCGCCGTGGACATGATGCGCGCCATCAAGCAGGCGCTGGACCCGCACAACATCATGAATCCGGGAAAGATCTTCAGGCTCTAGAACTAGCCCCCACGCAGCCCGGCGCCGGGTTGATCACCTACAGTTCCGCTATTTCGGCAATCGCGCTGGCCATGTACTCGATGCGGTTTTGCATGTCCTGTTCGCTGTCAGAAAATCGCTTGGCGATATCTTCGAATTCGACGGTCAGTTCCATGAACGCGTCCACGACATCGGGGTCGAAGTGTTGTCCACGTTCGCTGAAAATCACGCCCACCGCATCATCACAGGACATGCCCTGGCGGTAAATCTTGTTGCTGATCAGCGCGTCATACACGTCGGCCAGCGCCACCAGTCTGGCAGACAGGGGAATCATGTTTTCGGATAAGCCCATCGGGTAGCCGCTGCCATTCCACTTTTCGTGGTGCGACTGCGTCAATTCTTTGGCGATGATCAGGCCCGAGGAAACCAGCCCCAAACGCTTTTCAGCACGCTGAATGGCCTCGTAGCCCAGTGTGGTGTGGGATTTCATGATCGCCAGTTCTTCGGGGGTCAAGCGGCCCGGTTTGAGCAGAATGCGATCCGGAATGGCCACCGTGCCCAGGTCGTACATGCAAACGCTGGCACACAGGGTTTCGATATAAGCCGGGCTGAGTTGCGCTGCAAAAGAGGGATGCTTTTGAAGCTTTTCTGCCAGCATGCGCACGTAATGCTTCACGCGTTCCAAATGGCTGGCCGTGTCCGATTCACGCAATTCGGCCAGTGTTGCCACTGCGAGCAAGACCACTTTATGGGCGTGCAAAGCGTCAAGCGATGGGTTGTGACTGGCTGATGCCGGTGAATTCATGTTGTCCTCCTTAGAGCGCCACCAAAGGTGCTCGATATACCCAAACCATTTTGCCACCGGGCGTGCGATATTGGGCTGTTGGCAGCAGATGGGTTGCTTCAAATTCCAAACTCACCAGCCAGGCGCCCGCGCGTAATTCGGCCGCCTTGATAACGGCCCGCGTCATGCTCTCGGGGCGTTGAAACAGATACACCATGTCATAGGCCGACCAGTCAGAAAACCAGATGTCGCCATGCCGAACCCGGGCCCACGGGCAGCGCAGCGCGCACAAAAAGCGCAGCGGCCAGGAGAACTCCAGGCCATGCAGATCAGCCTGCGGGTACGCGGCATGCAGCGCCTGCAAACCATCACCGGCGCCACTTCCGGCGTCCAGAATTTTCGCGCCTGCCGCTAACGGTGCATGGCGCGGCAACTCCTGCAGGGCATCCTGAGGCGTGGGGAAAATCGGCGCATCGCGCCAGGCATTGATCGGGTAGACCAGCAACAGCAAAGCCAGCGGAACCAGCCACATCCAGGTCGGTAGTGGGTTGCCACCTGCAGAGACCAAAGTCATCGCCAGGGACAGGGGGAAACCAGCGCCAATCAGCAGGCGCCGCCACCAGGTCTCACCCCAGAGGCTACAAGCCACGCCCAGGGCCGACGCCGCACCCAGAGCCAGTCCGGCACCAAGACCTTGCGCCACCAGCAAGCGGAACACCAGCCACGCCAGCACCCAGGCCAACACCGCGGGTATCGGCCATTGCCAATGGCCGGGCCATAGCTTGCTGCTGGCGTACATGGCTGAACCTAGCGGGAAACACCCGGCGAGAGGCGTTCGATCAGTCCATTGAGCTCATCCAGCGAACCAAACTGGATCACAACCTCGCCCATGTCCTCCAGGCGGCCGTTGCGTTTGACACGCTTTTTGATCAGCACTTCGACCTGCGCCATCAGCAAATCGGAGAGTTCTTCTTCGACACGCTTGAGGTCGCGCGACTTCTCTTTTTTGGGTTTGGGTGACGTCAGGGCGAACTCGGCGCTGAGCTTTTTCACCAGACTTTCGGCCTCGCGCACCGACAGTTTTTTGGTGGCGATCTGGCTGGCAGCGGTAATCTGGGTGGCGCGGTCCAGCGCCAGCAGCGCGCGCGCGTGGCCCATGTCGATATCCCCGGCCATCAGCATGGTTTGAACCGGGTCGGCCAGGTTCAGCAGGCGCAACAAGTTGCTGGCTGCACTGCGTGAGCGACCGACTGCCTGGGCAGCCGTTTCGTGGGTCAGGCCAAATTCCTTGATCAGGCGCTGCAGCCCCTGCGCCTCCTCCAGAGGATTCAAATCCTCGCGCTGCATGTTCTCGATCAGCGCCATCGCGGCGGCGGCCTGGTCTGGCACATCGCGAACCAGAACCGGCACGTTGTCCAGCCCGGCCAGTTTGGCAGCGCGGAAACGGCGCTCGCCCGCAATGATTTCGTACATGGGGCGCGGCGCACCGCCGCTTGCCGCGCCCGTTGGGTCCTGTGCCTGACGTTTCGCCAACGCCTGCTCGTCGGTCAAGCGCCGCACCAGGATCGGCTGCATGATGCCCTGCGCCTTGATGCTCTCGGCCAGCTCATACAAAGCGCCCTCGTCCATGCGCGTGCGCGGCTGGTATTGACCTGCCACCATGTCCGTCAGCAGCAGCGTGCTGGGCAAATCAGGCGCGGCGGCAGTGCCATCCAGGTTAATGGCTTCCTTGACCTTGGGGCCTAGCAAAGCTTCCAGACCCATACCCAGACCCTTGGGTTTTTTGGTGACCATTTTGATTTTCCTTATTAATTTGTTGTGGCTTGGCTGTCACTCAGGCGGGCCAGCAGAGCACGGCCTTCAGGCCAGTCGCCCAAACCGGACTCCGCGTTGATATGGCCACGGGCGCCGTAGTCGATAAATTCTGAGCCCCAGGCTTGCGCGAAATAACGGGACCGATCGAAGCTTGTAAAGGGGTCGTCGCGGCTGGACACTACGATGCTGGGAAACGGCAATCTTTGCATAGGCACCGGCCCAAAGCTCGGAAAGTTTGATTGACCTATTTCCGTTTCCGGGTCACCAGGAGCC
>CAIQEX010000605.1 GCA_903870955.1 uncultured beta proteobacterium | reverse complement strand
TAATGGCGCCCATGATGTCGGTTACTTTGCCGATGGCGGTCACCACTTCTGACATGGTCTGCCCCGCCTTATCGACCAGCATGCTGCCATGTTCCACACGTTCAACGCTGGCGCTAATCAGGTTCTTGATTTCTTTGGCGGCTTCTGCACTTCGGCCCGCCAGTGACCGCACTTCACTGGCCACCACTGCAAAGCCCCTACCCTGCTCTCCAGCGCGGGCGGCTTCCACAGCGGCATTGAGGGCCAAGATGTTGGTCTGAAATGCGATGCCATCAATCACACTGATGATGTCTGAAATCCTTCTTGACGAGTCGTTGATTTCTTTCATGGTTTCGACAACGCGTCCCACCACTTCGCCACCACGCACCGCGACACCCGAGGCATTGGAAGCCAACTGGTTCGCTTGTCGCGCGCTGTCGGCATTGTGTTTGACCTGGGAGCTAAGTTCTTCCATCGAAGCGGCGGTTTCCTCCAGTGCACTGGCCTGGCTTTCCGTGCGTCCTGACAAATCCTGATTGCCTTGGGCGATTTCCGCGCTGGCGGTAGCCACCCGCTCTGCATTGGCTTTCACATTGCCCACAATGCCGGCAAAGCTGGCTTGCATGCGTGCCAGAGAGCTCAGCAGTTTGCCGGTTTCTTCATTGCCCTGGGGGCGAACTTCGGCGGTAAGGTCACCTGCGGCCAGCTTGTCAGCGACCGTAACTGCATGTTCCATGGGTTCAGATATTTTGCGAGCCAACCACAGCGAGGCAATTACCAACACCAATGCAGAAAGAATCAGTCCTACACCGGCCTGAACTTTGGCACTCCTGGAACTGTTGGCGGCTTCAATGCTGTAGGCCTCCACATCCTTTTCGATGGCGCTGCTCTGCTCCTCCATGGCGCCCTCAAGCACCTTGAATGCCTTTTGAAAATCCGGCACCGCGGCCTGGGCAGCCGCGGCATCAGTCATCGCAATTTTCTGAACATTCGAGGCCGACTCCACGTAGGCCTTCAGTGCCGGACCGACTTTTTCGACCACAACTTTGGCCTCATCGGTCAATGGCAAGGCTTTCATTGTTTTGATGGCATTGTTGAAGGTATCTGCATGCTCCAGCAAATCCTTTTGTGCCTCACCCAGCCCGGCGGTATTCTTTGTCTGCGCACTCAACAAAGCCAGCAGCACGTCTCCACGAATGGCGTCATGCATCATGTCGGCCTCCTGACTCTTCTGTAGAGCCAGCGACATGTTGATGGAATTGTCAAACGCCGTAGCCAGTTGGATTGCATTAAGCAGTGCAGCGCCGCCCACCGAGGCAGCGGCAACCAAACCCACCATGCCCAGTCCCAAAATTTGGCTTTTCAGTTTCATGATGTGAGAAAAGAAGTGGATGACGACAGCATCGTAGCCATAACCTTGATCTTCATCAACACAAATGAGCGCAAGACATGCGGCGCACTTCGGGCTTTTGTCAGAGCTGAATTAAAAAATGCAAAAAGCAGCACCTATTCAGTGTTCCCGGACTTTTGCAAAATATCCATCCTGTAACAGGGGGATTTCGATGGTCGAATGCCATGCGAAGTAATTCGCCCAAGACCCCCATCGCGGCAATGTTGCCGACCCGCTTTGCGCCTCAGAGCCAGGATGTCTCTGCGTATCAAGCCGCCTTGGTAATCACAACCTTCTGGTACAGCCCACCAAAATAGGTCTTCTTTTCCAACTTGGCAACCGGTGCCTTCTCAGGCAACCAACTGGAAATCTCGTTATTCCAGACATCCATGGCGAAGGGCTCCAGCGTGGTCAGGACGGGCACCATCAGGTAGCGGAAGGGGCTCCAGGCTTTGGGCTTGTGGTAGTCCACAAAGATCAGCTTGCCACCCGGCTTGGTGACGCGCAGGGCCTCGGCGACGGTTTTGCGCCGGACCTCCGTGGGCATTTCATGCAACAGAAAGAACACCACCACGTCATCGTGGCTGCCATCGGGAAAGTGCAGGTCGCTGGAGTCCTGCAGCAGGGCATTGACGCGGCTGGGGTCGGCTCCCGCGAGTTTCAATTTGGCATGCAGGTTGTTGATCTGGATCGGCGCCACATCAATCACGTCCACGCTGCCCTTGGGACCCAGACGGCGCACCATGTGCTCGGTGAAATCTCCGTACACACAGGCCACTTGGAGGACCCGGCCGTGAATCACTTCGCCAATTTCATTCAGTGCGGCATTGCGCAGGCGCGCAAAGTTGCCCCAAAGAATCAGGTTGACCAGCCACTGCCGCTCAAAAATGTGCACGGCACGTGGATGCAGGTAGGCCCACCAATAGGTGTTCTCCAGGTACTTGGGAATCGTGACCGGCTCGGATTGGCGCATTGCCACGGTTTGACCTTCAGATGGAGCAAGAACGGACGGGAGTGGACTCACGCGGTAGCCTTATGGTGGGGGGCCAGGGGCATTGATTGCACCTGGCCCAATTTGCATGGAAGGAAATGGATACCTTCTAATGTTCTCACAAGCTCGTGAAGAATCCGATACCCACCAGCGTGAGCAGGGTCAAGCCAAAGGCGATCAGCGTGAAGCCAAGCACTCTTGCGGCCTTCATCTTGGCGGGCGATGGTGCATCCACCAGGCGGCCTTGCAGTTCACCGCTGTCGACCAGACGCTGGTATTCCAGTGGGTGCTCATGCTTGAATTCCTCGATCGAGAAAGTGCCGGTGAACATCACCACTTCCAGCGGGAACTTGTCCGGACGGAAATGGTTATTGAAGAAGTGCACCGTGAACAGGAAGACCACGGCCAGGAAGGCTTCTTCGCCGTGGAAGATGGCCGCCACGTTGAACACCCAGCCCGGCAGGAAGGCACCGAACACGTTGGGTAGCCACATCACCAGACCGCTCACGCCGATGATCGTGACACCCCAGAACGGAGCCCAGTAATCAAACTTTTCCCAATAGGTCCAACGCTCAAATTTCGGACGTGGGCCCTTGCCAAAGAACCACTTGAACATGCCAATCATGTCCATACCGTCCTTCAGGTTGGGAATCAGCGAGTTCGGGCCGAAGAATTTGAAGTCCTTCCAGCCGATCGCCACGCGGTAGGCGATATAGGCCAGATGCCAGAAGAACACGGCGGCAAAGATCACGGCATTGACGCGGTGGATGGTGCCCGCAATGTGCGGTCCACCGAGTGCGCTCATCAGGTGCGAGGCCCACGGTGCATCGGGATAGAACAGCGGCATGCCGGTCAACGTGAGGATCATCAAGCTCAAGGCGAAGCTGATGTGGGCCAGTCGCCAGATCGGGCTAAAGCGCTGGATGTGCTTGCCCGCCAGATTGGCAGCCAGAGGCTCCACCTTGATATGCGGCTGGCTCATGCGCAGCTTGCGTTCTTTGTATTCGCGGAAGAACCACAGCAGGGTGTGCAGCCAGAAGAAGCCAAAGGTTCCCACCAGCAGTTGCACCATGATCTGGAAGGCAATCCAGATTTGCGGGTACTTCTTGAAGTCGCCGTGGTGGCCGTGCGGCTGGAACGAGACAAATCCGGCCGGCGCTTCGGCTAAGTCCTTCTTGCCGCTGTGGCAGGTCTTGCAGGTCTTGAGACGGTTGTCCACATGCACCTTGGACTTGGGATCGTCCACACGCAGG
This sequence comes from uncultured beta proteobacterium, assembly GCA_903870955.1. GTDB lineage: Bacteria > Pseudomonadota > Gammaproteobacteria > Burkholderiales > Burkholderiaceae_C > Allorhodoferax. Next base: position 1,054 of record CAIQEX010000605.1, on the reverse strand, counting down.
ATGTCGTGGCTGCCGTGGCAGTTGTAGCACTTGGCGGTGTAGGCATAGCCCAGGGTGCTGATCTGACCGTGGTAGGTGGCTTTGTAGGAGGCCAGGTTGGCTTCATGGCAGCTGCCGCATTGGTTGGAAATGGCCAGCTTGAAGGGGTCGCCGGAGGTGTTGCTGACGGCATGTGCACTGTGGCAATCCGAACAGGTGGCTGCCTTGGCGTTGTGTTTCTCGATCGACTCCTGGCCATGCACGGAGGCGGTATAGGCCTCCAGCTGATCGGTATGGCAACTCTCGCCGCAGCGCTGTGAAATGCTCAGACGCCAGGCGGCCCGTTCGGGCGAATCTTTTGCCACGCTGGCGGGCGGTGCATTGAAGCTGTGCGTGTCGTGGCAGTTGTCGCAAGAGGCGTTGGGCTTGGTCTCGTCGTCCGCGTTGGCTTTGGCATGGAACGACTTCTTGTACAGCGCGATGTTGTCGGCCACCACACCCAGGCGCGGCTTCTCGGCGCTCTTGCCATCTTTCTTGGCCTGATCCCAAAGGTCCTGGTGGCAGCCGGCACAATCCACTTTCTTCAGCGGTTGGGCGGTGTTCTTCTGGTGGGCATTGCCGGTTTGGGCGTTGTCACTGATGTCGGTATGGCAGGCCACACACTCCATCTTCCCGTGCACTCCCTTGGCAAAGGCATCCGGTGCAACGCTGTGCACGTCCTGCGACTTGCCCTGCGCATCGGTTTGCTTGAGCTTGCCCTTGGTCCCATCATGGCAAGCCAGACAGCTGGCGTTGTCCAGAGTGACCGGCGCCTTCGAAACAGGTGTCAGCGCCATCGCGTTGGGCAACAGACACAGCGCAAGCGCCCACGACAAAAGTGGGCGCAACAAAGCAGGTTTGATTTGCATGATGGAAGTGGTGTGGGTAAAAAGTAGGCCCTAAGGCAGGGCCTCGCCCGGCAAGCCGGGCGAAAAGGTTGCTATTGAGCCAGGATCCAAGCGGCCAGGTTTTTCAGCTCCTTGGCATCTTTGGTGTCAATTATTTTGTGCTCTTCTTCCGTGCCATCCGAAAGCTT
>CAIQEX010000604.1 GCA_903870955.1 uncultured beta proteobacterium | reverse complement strand
TGGTCAACATCCAGAGGTCCTCAATCAGCTGCTTTTGCTCGCCAGACTCGGGGTCCTGGGCAATCGCGCCGCCGACCCGCAAACTGACCTTACCCACCACGGCCTGCGGGCCGGGAGCCACGTCGATGTGCACCACCGGCACGGCAGCTTCAGCCGAGGGTTTCGCTTCAGCCGATGGCAATGCCAACGTAACCCGAATAACCGGGGAAAAGAATCCCAAAGTTGCCAGCAAGTCGGTGGCCTCCTGCTGCGCCGTGCGCATCAGGCTTTGCATTTCCGCGTCACTCAGATCCGGCAGGTCACGATAGCGCTGCAGTTCCAGGTGCCGCTCCAGCAAAGTTTTTATGCCATCGGGTGCCTGGATGCGGATCAAAAACGCCGCCGGACCGGGCGTACTGGCAGAGGCCGGTGTCGCCTCTTGCGCACAGACCCACCCGCCCATCACAAACAGAGCCGCGGCAACCAGGATTCGAATAGAAGTAACAGCCATGGCCGCGGTACTGTAACCGAGTGGCACCGAACGAAACGATGTCCGTTGCCGGTGCCCGCATCGGCGATGGGAATAGGCAAACCGAATAAGATCAGGCATTCGCAAAAATTTAGAGGTTATTCATGGCACGTACGGTTCAATGCATCAAGTTAGGCAAAGAGGCAGAAGGCCTGGACTTCGCTCCCTATCCTGGCGAGTTGGGCAAACGCATCTGGGAAAGTGTCAGCAAGGAAGCCTGGGCCGCCTGGCTTAAGCACCAGACTATGCTGGTTAACGAAAATCGCCTGAATCTGGCCGACGCGCGGGCCCGCCAATACCTGGCTCGCCAGATGGAAAATCACTTCTTTGGCGATGGTGCCGATGCCGCGCAAGGCTATGTGCCCCCCGCAGCCTGAACCCAGTGAGCCCGACGGCTGCTGAGCCTGCCAGCGCTCCCGCTGCGGCTTGGCTTGTTAGCCGTTGGACTGCGCAAACCAGTGCCTCGGTGCTGGACACCGAATTTGGCTGCGGCGACTCCTTTTTTAACATTTGGCAGGCTTGGCGCACGCAGGGCAAGCGGCCTGCGGTGCTGCATTACGTTGCTGTGCTGTCGGCTAGCGATGCGCAGCATCTGCCAATGGCGCTCGCTGAGCCTGCGTCAACGCATGACATTGAGGACTTGCGTTACGCGTTGTCCGGCCATTGCTACGACCTGTTGCCGGGCTTTCACCGCATTCTGCTGGAAGGCTCCCAATTGTCTCTAACCCTCTGCGTGGGAGAGACACAGGACGTATTGGCCAAGCAGGAAATGCAGGCCGATTGTCTGCTGGCCAAGTCCAGCGAACTTCCGTGGGACAAGTGGCGACTCAAGGCCTTGGCGCGCTGCTGCAAGCGTGGTACCCAGGCCATTTTTTCCGGCCCATCTGTGCCGCCAGCGGATTTGCTGATGGATGCAGGCTTTGCACCGCAGCCGGGAGAATTGGCGTTCGCACCGCAGGGCTCCGACAGCTTGCACGCCCTGTATTACCCGCGTTGGCAGCTGCGTGCCAAACGGCATACTTCGGAAACCCCCGCGGCAGCGGCACGTTGTGCAGTGATAGGCGCTGGCATTGCGGGTGCCAGCGTGGCACGGGCCTTGGCCGTGCGGGGCTGGCAAGTCGATGTGTATGACACGCAACCCGCCTGTGCCGGTGGCGCCTCGGGTTTGCCGGTGGGTCTGGTGGTGCCACACCATTCTGCAGACGACAGTCCACGTTCCCGCTTGTCCCGCAGTGGCACGCGACTGACGCTGCAACACGCAGGCAAACTCCTTCAAAAGGGACAGGACTGGAGTCCCGGCGGTGTTCTGGAATTGCATGTTGAGGGTGCAGAACTGGCGGACGCAGAGACAGAAGTCCTATCCCAAACCAAGGCCAGGCAAGCGCCAACCGGCTGGTCCAGCTTCATGCAGCGCGGTGAGGCAGAGGGCTTGTGGCACCCCCATGCAGCCTGGATCAAACCGGCGCGACTGGTGCAACAGTGGCTGAACCACGAACGCATTCACTTTCACGGTAGATCCCATGTGTATAGGCTGCAGCGGGAGCGATCTGCGTGGCTGCTAAGCGATGCGCAGGGCGCAGAACTCGGGCGCGCCGATGTGGTGGTCTTTGCCAACGCCTTTGGCTGCGGCGACGTGCTGGCGCGTCTGGCTTCTGACAACCCAAACGACATCGCCTGGCTGCCCGGTTTGCAACACAAATTGCAATCCTTGCAAGCCATGCACGGCACCTTGAGCCTGGGGCCCTGCCCCGCCGGTACTTTTGCAAATGCCTGTCCCACCTTCCCCGTCAATGGCCATGGCAGCTTTGTGTCCAACGTGCCTGATGGAGTCGAAGGACCGAAGTGGTTCGCCGGCTCGACGTTTCAGACCGACCCCCTGCTGCACGCTGACCTGGCCCGAGAACACGCGCATAACTTCAACAAACTGCAAGCCTTGCTTCCAGACGTCGCCCAAGCCCTAAGCCAGCAATTCGCCAGTGCCCAGGTCAAGGCCTGGCAAGGCACACGCTGCATTACCCATGACCGCCTGCCTTTGGTGGGCCCACTGGATGACGCCGCACGGCCCAGCCTATGGCTTTGCGCGGGGTTGGGCGCACGTGGCCTGAGCTTTTCGGCCCTATGCGCCGAATTACTGGTGGCATGGTTGGGCGGCGAGCCCTTGCCGATTGAAAATACTCTGGCAAAGCTGCTGGCAACCCGACGCGCCCACCGCGGCAAAGGCATGGCCAGCGAAAGTCCAGGCAACGCATTCCAATAGCCTCCGGGTGTTGCGGATTTGCCTATTTCGGTACGGCTGAAATGGGAGGGAAGTAACAATTTTTCTCCCAAAAATGAAAAAAATGGTTCATCATTCCAAAGCCACGAAGTCAAAGAACGTTCGGGCTATTTTTATGGGAGAGGTCAATGCACTTTCACTTGGACGCATGGCGCAGCTTAAGACCTGCGCTCTTGCTCTGGGCTCTCTGCTTGGGCTTGCCTCTTCAGGCCTCAAGTTGGGATGGCTATGCCGGTGTACAGCCCCGATTCGAGTCGGTCGGCACCGGAGTCATTCCCCGCGGCGTCGTCCCCGCCTTTGTGCAAGACGGTCAAGGCTTTTTCTGGATCGCGACGGGTGACGGTTTGGTGCGCTTTGATGGGTACCAGTTCCGTCCCCAAGAGCGTCAAAGCACATCGCCAAGTCACCGCAACCTGGGTTGGATACGCGCCTTGCTGGCCGGTAAGGATGGCAGGGTTTGGATCGGAACGGAGTCCGACGGCTTGGCCGCTTACGACCCGGATACCGATCAGATACAGGATTTCGGCAGCCTGAAGCACCCCGTCAGCACGGCACAGCCCGAAGCGCATGCAACACCTCCGCCAGCCATTCGGGCTTTGGCCGAAGACGCACGTGGTCGTATCTACATGGGCAGTGTCGGCGGTGGACTTGAGGTGTTTGACCCCCCATCCAGGCGCTTTACCGCCTACCCGCATGCAGACCAGCATGGGTCGCTTCCCGATGAGCGGATTCAGGCCTTGCTGATCGACCGCCAGCAAACGCTTTGGGTCGGCAGCTGGACGGGGCTGGCACGCCGCACCCAGGACAGTGGCCCATTTGAAACGATTGGCGGCAGCCAGAACACGTTG